>JBAZCD010000006.1:6107-19320 GCA_041671205.1 Pedobacter sp. | reverse complement strand
CTTTCCAATGGAAGATTAGAGAATACCACCCAGCCCAATTGCTGACGGGGATCGCGCATCGGTAAGTCGGAACCGTACAACAAACGGTCATCTCCTACCGCCGCAGCCATGTATTCAATGACACCCAGCGGAACCGGAGTTAATGTCAGTTCAGCAAATACATTCGGATATTTCTTCATGGCGGATATAGCCATATCTGCCATTTTATAGCTGCCTCCGGCATGTGCAATCACCCAGCGAACATTTGGGTATTTAGCTGCAAGTTTTTCAACTTCCAATAAATCAGAACGGGATGGGTGAATCAATGCATATAAACCATTTTTACTTCCATACTCCCACCAGATATCGTAAGCCGGATTATGGTATTCCATTCCGTAAAAATGATAGGGCTTCATACCGATAATCCGCTTATCTGAATAGACCTGAGGAATCATTACGGCTAATTCTTCCTGGGTATAATGTGTCGGACTCATGGTTGCTAATCCCCAGAAGCCTTTTGGAGAAACATCCAATGCCTCTTTCACCAGTTTATTTCCCTGTACGGAGTCATTACTGACCACTCCGTTCCAGCTCATAAAGCCGCCGCCCACACAGCCAATTCTCTCCATCATTTTAAAAATACCTTTCGGACCGCCATTTTCCATGTGGTAACCGGTTCCTCCTGCTCCGTTAACGCCTTCATGCAGCATGTGCATGTGCATATCAATCACCGGTACCGGTAATGGTTTGCCGTTACGAACTGCGGTCATCAGAATATCTTCCGACTTATTGGTATGAATTTTCGGGGGACGCTGGCCGCCTAAAAGACGAATCAAGTTTCCACCCGCAATTTTGGCTTTGGCATCATCCGGTATATCTGCATAATCGATATAGGTACGGTGCGCTCCTACTGACATGGTCGGGGCATCGGTAGCAAAGATCAGCTGATTGATATGCCCTCTCTTATACAAAAATTCAAGTCCTTCGTTAATCTGCAAACGATCAAAACTGATGTGCATATTCGGATGGTCTTTCAATAAGCCAATGGCATAGCGCTGCTCTCCCCAGCTGATCCCCGAAACCAGCAATGGAATTGATTTATAGCGACCCAAAAATTCGTTCAGCTCTTTCCAGCCACCAATTTCTGATACCGTGGTTATTGTAAATATCTTATTGTCATTCAGGTATTTCATTAATTCCTGACTGGATTGAGCACTCCAGTCCCAGCCATTGGAATTAGGATGAATGGTAACCGCCCGTACATTATGTTCAGTCATTTTCAGCTTTAACTGAGCCGGTGGAAGGCATTCATTGGTATGGTGCGGCAATACGTTCCAGATTGCAAATAAGTTAGGATATGGCTTCAGATTATTGCTCAATTCCAGATTGGAATACATGGCATCATAACTCAGCGATAAAGTGGATGCTACCAATGCCCCTGATACGGAACAATGGTTCAGTTCCTTGATCAGATCTTCCAGCTTCCATTTCTCGCCGGGGTGTTTATACCTCCTCGGACCGATACGGGCAAAGGCATCAAAAAACATCAGGTCTTTATTCTGAGGCGCCAGAAAATCAGCTGTGGATGCCAGTAAACTTCCTGAAGTAGTAGATAATACAGTGGTTCCAAGTAAAGTAATTGAATTCTTTTTAATGAATTCGCGTCTCGAATTGCTCATTTTATATGCTTTGAATGTATGTTATATTAAAAAATGAAATATATAATTTATTTAATCAGATAGCTTCAGGATTTGTTAAATACACCTGAAACTTTACCTTCCCTCTTAATAATTCTCTCAAGAATTTCTATTGAATAAAAAAACTGACGTGGAGTATGCAGCAAACCATTGGTCACTATCTTTTCAGGACTGGACGAATACACCTTGAAGCAATCATTGTAATAATTTATGATTACCGGATCTTGCGAATGCTCAATTGCCATCAAACAGAATACCAGAACATCATCGAGAGCTCCCCAGACAAAATTTCCGTTCTCATTTAATCTGCCTCCGGGATGGCTGAGCGATAAGCCTCCATGATCCATATCTGAGGGCATTCCTTTACCCATGATATATGTTTTTTCCAGTGTGGAAATTCCCATCTCCAGGCCCTTTCTAAAGGTCGGAATATGAGAGACCCTCAAGGCTTCATTCATTACCATCCAGCAAGCCTGAATTGAATGCCAGCCACTTACACCCAAAGGGTAGAAATTACCCCAGTTAGCTGCATCAAATGTAAAAGGCCTGAAATTATCGTCGAGCAATTCAAGCAAAACTCCATCTTCAGGCCGCCAGTGATATTCACAAATAACCCTGACACAATATCTGGCAATCTTCTCAACCACAGGATCCCGCTTAACTTTTAACAGAATGGTTAAACCCGCCAGAAAGTGCTGCCAACTGGGTAATCGTCTTGTTCCGGGCTCAAGTGATTCTGTATGAGCCTGAACATGCTGATAGGTTGGTGAAAGCAAGCGGTCTTTTATGGAAATGGCAGTTTTTATGGCCAGATCGATATCGCGGGGGTCTTTAGTCGCAAGGTATAGTTCAGCAAGTCCCTGCATCATATAGATATCTCCATAATGATCCAGAGGCTCTGTCAGCTTTTTTGAACCGTCACGACTAACAAAGGATGCCCAGCGGTAATCATCTGTCATCGAGCTTTTAATCAGAAAATCCCGACCCTTTATGGCTGCTTCAAGGTGTTTTTTATCGTGTGTAATGTGGTTGTAAAGGTAGCTGAACATCCAGACTGCTCTTCCCTGATAATACATACCTTTTTTTTCAAAGTCAGGTTCCTGTCCGGGACTAATTGCATTTGCAAAACCACCGTACTGATGATCAATCCCTCTCTCCCAGTTAGGTATATAAATATCCTTTAAGTAATTGCGGTGATAATTCAGTAATTCCTGAAGCGATCTTCCACCCAGTTGCTCCAGCCCGGATTCTGATCTACCTGTCTTAGTTTGCCATTCCGGAAAATTGATTTCATTGGCAAACAATTCAGGTATCAAACCTAAACCTGCCAGGGTTCCTATGCCTGCAATGGAATTATTCTTTAAAAACTGTCGTCTGGAATAATTTCTACTCATCATAAAGCCACTTTAATTCATGATTGATTATTTATCAGGTAAACCGGGAATAATGCTATCTAAACGTAATATTTCCAAAAAACTGCGGCAAATGAAATTGTGGTTTGGGATTTTTCACCTCAGACCAGGTAATATAATGCGGATTAGTGCTTCTGCTTGATGTTTTATAGAAATTGGCTTTCCAGGTCACTCCCTTTTTAGGTTGAGTAACTGTTGCATACTTCCTGAGCATTTCCAAAGGGAGTTTCACTTCCAGGTACCAGGTTACCGGCTCTGCAATCTCCTTCTCAAGATATTTGGGTAAGGTATGAGCAATTTCCACCCCCTTGAAGTCCTCTTCCTTCAGATTAATTCGCTTGCCTTCGATATGATAAGCCATCAATCCGGTACCTCCTGCATTGATTTCAAGATTAAAATAGCGTAAGGGCCATTCCACATCAGGAGAGAAAAAGAACTCCACGCAGGCATCGGTAGATACTGAACTGTTGAACTTCGTATTTTGAATTCTGACATGCTTATCCTCTACTTTATAGATCAGATACAGATTTTCCTGATCATACATCATTTTGGCTTTAACCACCGGCTGAAATGCAGGTAAATCACCCATAAACCTGGAGATCGGAATTTCCTTGATTTTCTTCCACTGTGCTTTATCCCATCGGGCATCAATGCTCAGCTTACCTTTCAGTTTCTTAACATGATATGATTCCGGTTGATCTGCTGCAAAAGCATTATTCAGTATGATAATAAATGCAAAAAGCAAAACTGAAGCTATTTTTTTCATCATGGTATTTTTATTTGTGATGTATCCCGGACCAGGTTTCAGCAATTTCTTCCTATTCCCGGTTCTTGACACTCAATTCTTAATTGATCATTCGTAATTACTCCTTAAACCAGCTTTTCGGCACTTTTAAGCTCCATACCTCACTATCCAATAAATAGTTTGGTTCTGCAGCTCCTCCGGCTACCCAGATCTTATCTTTGAATACAAAAGCGGAATGCTCATGTCTTTTAGTCCATTTGACATCCGACTTTAGTTCAGTCCAGGTTTTACCATCTTTGGAGTACCATACATCACCGATATTGCCTGACTCAGCCCAGCCTCCTAAAACCCACATCCGGTCTCTGTAAACCACAGTAGAAAACCAGATACGCGGAGCCCATGCAGCCGAATCGGTGACTAAAGTCCAGTTCACACCATCCTCTGATGACCAGACATCATTCAAAGAATTTGCTTTGGGAGCTCTTGTTCCTCCGCCTATGATCCAGATTTTACCATCAAAGACCATCGCTTTTCCATGTGTTCGTTTTGACCATGGGGCATTAGCCAGCTCCAGTTTCCAGTTTTTACCATCCTCAGACGACCAGACATCATTGAAGAGGGTCGTATCATTATTCTTATAAAAATCGCTGGTACCTCCAAGAATCCACATCTTCCCTTTAAACACCACAAATCCGGGAGCCAGTCGCAGGCTCCAGCCTGCATTCGGAGTTTCAAGTACCCAGTTGCTGCCATCTTTCGATGACCATACTGAATTACTGCATTGCGTTCCCGGTAATTTCCTGCCACCCATCATCCACATTTTATTCTTAAATACCATAGCAGCTGAGAGGTCGCTATGCTCCCAGGGAGCGGTTTCCAGAACACGGGTCCAGTTTTTACCATCCGGAGATTTCCAGACATCTCTGGGATTCGGAAGCTGGGGAGTAAACCATCCGCCCAGCATCCACATATGGC
This sequence comes from Pedobacter sp., assembly GCA_041671205.1. GTDB lineage: Bacteria > Bacteroidota > Bacteroidia > Sphingobacteriales > Sphingobacteriaceae > Daejeonella. Next base: position 14,512 of record JBAZCD010000006.1, on the reverse strand, counting down.
CTTTAAATACAAATTCACCCTGCGAATCTCTTGCCTGCCAGGCTGCCTGCGGGGTTTCCTGAACCCAGTTGATGGTAGATTGTTGGGCATAGGATGCTATGCCTGAATTGATCAGCACGAAGAACAAAAAATACCTCATCCTTTGTAAATGATCTTTCACTCTCTGATGCATAGCTATCCTCCCTGATTATTTATTTAATACTAATTTTGGATTGTCCTGCAGGAACAGTTATGGTCATGCTTCTGCTCTTCGGATCGTACTTCCAGTTACCCGAATTACTGCCATTCACACTCACAGCACCGGGTTTTGATATCCCCGACAGGACAAGGGTATTCGAATCAGCAGACTTGATTTCCAATTCTGTTCCCGAAACAGCAGATGCAACTGAAGCAGAGACCGGAGCTATAAACTTCAGTCCCGTTCCATAGCCTTCAAAACTTTTACCCTCAAAATAAGCCTCAATCAGTTTCCTGCCTGAAACTGCAGCAGTGAATCTGGAAGCATCAGTTTTGAAGCCCTGGATATCTGCTAATGCAGGTGCATCTGATCTGAAAAACCCGTAATAGTCGGCTTTAGAATCGTTCAGAACAGCACCAATCCATCCATTTGAGTCTATACGCTTAGCCTGAGGCCTTGGGGTATAGTCACCGGAAGATGGTTTAGACTCGGGCATCATCACAGCCAGAAAACGGGCTTCCTTCATCTTTTCAGAAGATATCGCAATAAAGCTTTCATCCCTGTCTGAATTTCTGATTCTATGGCTTAAAGCTTCCGGCGAAAGTACATCCATTGTTAAACGGGCATGAGGCCGGTTAATGGTCATGCGATTGCCAGAGTAAGCAATAGAACTTTTGCCATTGGTATGCTCAGCATGAAACAGCCAGTTATAAGCGTGCTCTTCGGGACTTTTTACCTGATCAAAAAGGAATATGGGTCCATTCTTCGAACTTAATAAAGTCCGGATATATTTTGATACTTTACCTTTATAAACACTGGTCAGATCGCCTGCAACAGCACTGGCCTGTTCGCCGGCAAATGAATGTATAATTTGCGGATAGGTTTTTAGCGAAGCTATGCCGTTATTAAAGTCTCCAGCCGCCTGGCTTTCTGCATTCATATCAACCAGCATTACATTATGCCCTACCGCCTGGGTATAGTAACCGGGGAAATAAAGATTTCCATAATAGTCGTTGCTGTGTCCGGCATCACTCAACAGTTCTTCACCATTATGTGTTAACAGAATGGTACCCTGATCTGCATGGTAATGATTTCCATTAGGTCCGGCCTTAAATATCATAACACTTCCCGAATCGTCCCATGATGACCTTGTGACCATATGCCCTTTCCCTTCAAAATGTTTAGACAAGGGCAGGGTTTCTCTGCTGCGTGGGGTAATGTCTTCTGTGTACCAAAGATAAGGCAGAATTCCTCCCCTGGCTGTACCTGAATCCCATGCAGGTTTAACATACTTATACATAAATGGATCCTTCATTTTATAAACCAGCCATTGCATAGGCTGCTGTGTAAAATTATAGGTATGAGAAACATCTCCAAGATCCTGATATGCTCCGTCTTTAGCCTGTGTAACATAAAGCGGATAATAGTAGAACTCCTTCAAATATGTCGTTGAAGTATAATCGATACCAAAATTTCTCTCTAAAGAGTAAAGGAATTCCACCAATTCACGATAGCCCATCTCCTGATAAGTATAGGGTTCGTTGTAGCTTCCTTCAGGCAGCATGGTACGATCAATGAATTGTTTAGATTTAGCAAGAATTCCCGACAGATAAGGTTCCAGACCGGGTAAATCCGGATCATCATTTGCAATTGCCATGGCTGCAATCCCAACACCGGATAGAATCACTCCGATATGATTGGAATTACTGGAAGGCATACGATTCAATTCTACCATATCGCGATAGAATGGCTTGATCGACTTATCCATAATGGCATTGCGGATAGTATTCCGCTCTTCGGCAGTAAGAATCTGATACAACAGATCGTAACCAATACCGGCAGCAAATGCAGCCGGAGCACCGGGATAATACGTATGGTTGCCATTTGCCTCCATCCAGGGATGGTTCCATGAAGGCATGACACTTAGTTTTAAAAGGGCAGCTTTGGCTTTTTCAGCGGCATCCTTGTTTTTGGTCAGGGAATATTGCCAGGCTTCATTGGTAATGATTCTTGCCAGGGCATTCTGGGTATTATACCAGCCACCCATGCCTGCACTCGCATAAGGTCCGCCAGTAACAGATTCCGGAGCCTCCATGCTCGGAAATACCAGCTTACTGATATCAAGCGCTGATGGTTTGTAGTTTTTGATAAAGTTGTTTAAGAGTCTTTTTGCCGGTTCGGGCTCAGGTCCTGCCATTCGTGCTGCCAGCTGCGCTTCTGAATGAAATACTCTTGGATGAACTCCTGGTGCTAAACCTGATACCGGAACAATGAATCCAAGATCCCAGGAAAACTGAGCATTTCCGCTGCCTGTAACCCGTACTTTCCACTGCCCGCGCGGATCTGTTGCTTTAATGGTATAAACAGCTTTATTTGACCAGATTCCATCCGATGCCTTCAGATCACCGTGAGTACCATCGTCATAAAATTTGATATTGTTTAATACTATTTTGTTATCCGGACTGATCAGTTCAGCAGTCACTTCATCGAGTTTTACTCCGTCTTCAGGTGCAATATTTAAAGCGATAACATCAGCATTTGAATAATGCCTGTTTAGAACAGCATGGCCGAACTGCCCGAACCAGGTAGATTTTGGAGACTGAGCTATAAACTGGCGTGATCTTTCACCGTTAAGTATAAATTCGTCCATTAACATGCTGTAACTTGGCAAATGATTCACAAGCGGATAAAATGCTTTCATTACAACCACCTGCAGATGAACCCCATCACTTAAAGATTTTCCATTGTAGAATTTAAATGACTCAACAGGAATATCCACCTCAACCCAGGTATTTGCCTTGGGCGACAAAATTGTATAAGTAAATAATCTTCCATCGAAAGTCCCGAGTGAAACATCCAGTTTCTCAGGTTTTCTGTCGCTCATAAAATAATATGCAAACTTGAGTCGCGTAGAAGGCAAAGTATACATATCAATACGCTTGGTAAAACCCTGAGTCAGATCATTGGCATCATTAGGTTTTGTTAAACGTGAAAGTGAGCTTCCTTTACCACCATAGGCAGGTTCTTTCTTTGTTCCGAACAATGGGTCATAACCTGTATCCTGTTGATAAGGATAAGGTTCCCAGGTAAACATTTCACCGGTATCAAAATTATCATGGATGGTATAAGGAACACGCTTTGCTGCATTTTGTGCATTTACAGAGCAAATAAAAAGGCATAATGCCAGAAAGGGAGGTACTGCTTTAATTCTCATAATTGTTGAATAGAAATTTCATTCAGACTGAACAGCAGCAAAATCTGCCATCAATGCCGCACATTTAGTCATATATTATTTTACCCGGTTAATTAATTCCATAGAAGCATCAATGAGCGCCTGCTCTGCCTGAGGAGCGTAAGGGCTGCCATTAACTGCGTATCCACCTTCAATATACTCTGCAGCAGTAGCAATATATCCATTAAATCCACCTGCAACACCCAAAATAAAGGTGTTTGCATAGGGTGATTTTTGTTTCACGGCTAAACCGATTTCGGTAAAAACTTCTGCGGGGAAGGTCACGAAAACAGTAGTTCCTATACGAATTGCCTGCATCGGCATTAAATATGGCGCGGGATCAGGTGGCATTGCCTCTATTCGTTTTGACTGATTTACAGCCTGGGTAGCCAGCCAGTAATCAACCTTATACTTATCGAGCGTTCTGGGTCCTATTGTCTTACCTATATCCCCTTTTGCAACCAGTTCGCGGGCAGCTTGCTTCAGTCGCTCTGCTCCTTCGAGATCTGTGGGATAATATAGTACCAGCTTTTCTTTTTCATCCAGGGTCTTCTTTGCCTGTTCCTGCCAGCGAAGTGCCTCTTCATGCGTATAAGGAAAGGATGTCCGAACCGGAATCTGAAATTTATCATAGCTAACCTTTACAACCAGTTCCTCTGAAGTTTTTATCCCTGGCAAAACTTTAAGCACCGCCTCCGAAAGAACCAGGCCTTTCTTTTCGGCAAATTCAAAACTTCTTATTCCCTGCATAAAAGCACCCACAGCAGATAATTCAGCCTGGTAACCCACTTTCGCATCACCCTGAGCCGATTGGAAATAGCCTACAATTACTCCTTTTGGTAACTTTTCTTTAATTCCTTTGATAGAGAAATACGGCCAGTCTTCGGTGAATTTTAAATTATGCAGATCAAGTGCAGAAGGATGACAACCGTAATTGAAGAAAACTCCGAGGAGTTTGCCCCGGGCATTCTCCACTTTAATCACAGCAGCTTCCGGGTCGGAATGAACCCCGCCATGTTCCATCCTCCTGTCGTTCATCGCCATACCAAACACTTCGGCAGAACCTACACCAATCTTTCCAAAAACTCTGCCTTTCCATGCATTAACTGCACTCTGTACAGCTCTACTGATGAAGAATTTAATGTAAGCATCATCCGGATTTCCCATAACCGGACCTGAATGCGTATGGGTAGATGAAACAATTACATTCTTAAATGGAATACCTGTTTCTTGATTCACTCCCGTACGGATCTGATCCATTACCGGCTCAGACATATTTACCACGGCAACGGTGATCATTGCAGAACTTGTTCCGTCAGCCCCTTCAACAACCAGGCAGCGGGCATACAGGTCGTCATGGACACCTGTGGAGGTATTGGTGCCCCGGTCATATCCAGCCATCCTTACACCGACAGGATCAGGAGGTGTAATGATTGCTTCGGCAACACCAACTTTGATCTTAGCTGAAACCGGAATAAAAGAGTTGATTAAAAAGATCAGAATGATGACAGATACTTTTTCAAAAAAAAATCTTTTCATAAATAGATGGTTAAAATGCTTCTTCTTAAAAATATTGTTCAAAACTGATTACTCAATCAGTCTTTATTGATTACTCTGACAATAATTGCCCTGATGCATAAAACAGAAAAACCCGGTCCGGCAATTAAATTCCGTACCGGATATTTCCATTGAGAACTATTTAGCTTTTACTTCCAGTTTCCGGACACTGATCTGAGGCTGGTAATTGTATTTCAATGCCTCATCTTCCACATACTTTACAAAGTCCTTCTCATTATTATTCACTTCTCCAAAACTCCATGCACCAAAAATCAAATACTCATAGGCACGGTCACTGGTCAAAGGCATTTTAAAAACATGGTTCCCTCCAAAATTCCTGATAGCCTGATATTGCGGCTTATACTTATCGCCAACAACTATACCTATTCCCTGCCATGGCACCGATAATACTTCGTCACCGATATCCTCATCCGGAATTCTGGCTTCTACATCTTTACCCATGGAAATGGCAATACCATTCTTATTCACTGAAGTGTATTCATTCATGATCCGGCGGATTCCTGCTCCATACATCACCTCTGCATTCGGCGCATTAAACTCAGAGAACTTTACCTCTACTTTACTCCAGCTCTTCCCTGAATAAGCTGTATAATACTGATCCAGTTCATAAAATCCTTTGCCAGAATTCCAGTTGGTGGTACTAACCTTGATCATACTGCGAAGCGGACCATTGTAAACCACATCAAAGGCGAAACGGCTATCATCAAAGGGACCCTTATTCTTAAATGGAGAATGATATGCCCGGGAAGGATTTTCCATATCAGACGGATTTTCAAACAGACACATACCCCCTGCGCCAAAGGTGTTGGCTACAGTCATAATATCTGTTCCCATTTCCCATGGCATATAATAGCCTGATTTATTGGTTGAATATTCGTAATAGGCCGTTAACATTGGTGCTCTTTTACCATGAAGATCTACATCATGCGGATACCATAGCTTCCAGCCCATCTGTTTTGATTCCCAAAGCGGAACAATATGACGCCCGTAGTTAGCGATTGCGGCATGAACTCCATGTTCATACATCCCGCGTTCGTAATGATCGATATAAATGTAAAAATCCCTTGATTCTTTGGCTGCAAGGTCAGACATGAAAAATATTTCATCCCAGATACCATCTTTATCTTTATCATCTACCTGAAGCTCTACATAATGTCCATTGGTTTCTTTCCTTCTTACGTAGCCACTATTGGTCTTAAGCTGTTCCAGGGTAGGTTCCGGATCAGACGGAAGTTTAGGATCAACAATCCCGATCCAGCGCTCCGGAATATTTTGTAAGGGAAGGCTCGTCCGGGGAATAACAATCGGGCATCCTTTTAAAGGTACATTCAATGGATTAGTCACTGTGATCTTAATTCTTCTGCTGGGTGCATAGTCTTTACCTTCAGTGTACCAGCCCGAATCGGGTTGGGCATTAGCAAGCCCGGCTGTAAAAAGTAACGCTACAAATACGGCGATTTTCATGTTTATTCTAATTTAATTATATTGATTTTGATTATTCTATTTGGCTTTAACTATTCGTAATCAGGTATTTACAGCTGATCTATTCTTTTAATATACTCATCAAATACCCTAAAACTTATTTCAACGCAATCCAAAGGGACCTTATCGGCTGTATCATCCGGACGATGGTAAACAGGCAGGGTTTTTTCATTATATCCTCTGCTGTTAGCATGCAAAGCTTTAGCTCCTGAAGGCCTGAATGGCAATGAGTCCATTACAAAGCCATCGCTGCTGTCAAAAGCGGGATTTGTATTAATATTCAGGTCTTTATGAATGCCGGAGATCATATCTTTGATATCCTGATCTTTAGAAGATATCCACAAATCGGGACCGTAAGTCAGAGAATCAAAATTGATGACATATTTTATATCCTGAATGGTGTTAGCAGCAATACGGCCTTCGGCATAATGATATGCCCCTTCATAAACATACTCTTCTGAATCAGAAGCAATGAAGGTCAGTGTGTGCTTATTTTCTCTTCCTGAGGCCGCATGTGCCAGCATTAACATCACAATAACGGATGCGGTATTATCATTGGCGCCAGGGGTATTAAAAATAGTATCCAAGTGGGCAATGACCAGAATTTCATTCTTGCTTTTTCCCGGAATCCGGCCAATTATATTAATTCCCTGAGCTTTATGAACAGAGTGATATTCTGATTTAATCCATGCCTGTAGTTTATTTTGAACACATCGCTCAAGGAGAGGAACATCCTGCCTGCCAATGCCAAAAACAGGAACTGATATCGAAAGATTCCCGGAACCTGATCCTGCAATTGCTTTACCATATTGATTGACAGAAAAGAATGCCAGAATATTATCGTTTTGTTCATCAACAATCGCAAAACCACTGCCACTTTTAGCGATTATTCCTTTAACTCCTTCAGCCGGAGTACCGGCACCTCTCTTCTGCGGTATCGCTTCTATATGCTGACCGCCAACGACCAGATCTGAACTGCTTATTGGATCCCAATTATCAAATTCATATTTATCGTAATTAACATCCGGCAAAGAACGTTTCATTTCCTGCATGACAATCTTTGCAGCCCTTGCATAAGCTTTACTTCCACTGGGCCTCGGACCAATATCGGTTACAAGTTTCTTAAGTAGTGCGATGGTGTATTCCTGTCTCTTTTGTGCTGTGCTGACCAGGCCAGCAGCCTGAACACTTTCAGCGAAAGACCATTTACTGCTCAGCATTAAAAACGCCAATCCTCCGGTCATTTTTATGAACTCAGCACGCAGAAGATTTTTATTCCCTTCCATTCTTATAATTTCTGTTCAAATCAAGTTCTGTAAATCTGTTTCCTGCCGCTGTATAATATTTTTAATAGATTTCAGGGATTATAAGTCACCTGAATCTCACTGATGGGCCCAGGTATTCCCCTGATATTTTTCGTACGGACTTTTATGATATTCAACCCACTCTGAAGTCCCCAATCCCATGATTTCTGGTTTCGGTTTTGCCATTCAGCATTATTTACAGAAACCAGAAAACTATCAAAACCTCCGGGAGTAAAAGTATCAACCTCTACTTTCAGAATTCCGGCCTTAGCAGTCTCATTAAGATAAACCTTAGCCTGATTCAAGGGTTGATAAAAATTGGATTCCCGGTTCGTATACCTCTGATATTCATCCCTCTTTGGAAATACATCATCATACCAGTTTAAAAACCCATCCCACCCCCACATCGTATCACCGGTATGAACCGGAACAGGTAAAGGATTTGACAGAAAATCATTCCTTGGAATAATTCGGAAATGCCCCATGATTTCCAGAATGTGAGTACCTCCTCCCTCCTGAATTGAAAAGGGATTATTACCCTGCCGCTGACCAACCTTCAGCCTGGAAACCAGTTCTTTTCCTATTTCAGGTGCAAAGGGGCGTTTCCAGGTTTCGACACGCGGCATTTCAG
>JBAZCD010000006.1:0-6051 GCA_041671205.1 Pedobacter sp. | reverse complement strand
CAAGCAGATTATGAATTTCAAGAAGATTGAACGGAATTCCCGTTTCCGGATCGAAATAATAATAGTCGCGGGTTGAATCCATGTAAATCCATTTATTAAGCTGATTTGACCAAACCTCAGTCACTTCATGCCCGCTCTCCCCTTCACTGTGTATATTGATATGACGGGCCTGATAGCCCATTGAAAGCAGGGCACCAATGAGGGCCTGATTAGGATAGAGACACATTTCAACCATCCGACGACCTTTAAAAAAAGGTCCGTTAAGCTGTGGCATCCCGGTTCCTTCGGCAATTACCGGACTAACCGTCACATCATTCCAGTTCCAGGAATAGGCCTCACTTCTGAGAGGCACACGATATGCCCAGTTTAGCAGACGCATCATCACATCGAATTCTGTTGTTGCCCCCTTAACAATCTGATCAAGCTTATGATCTTCTCTGTACTTTTTCAGCTCCAGATGATTTAAATTTTCATACGAAAACGGATAAGATGGCTGTATGATCTTTCCATTATTGATGACATGGGCCTGCAAACCTGCCTGTGAATTCAGTGATTGGTCTTCCCATGTTGCTGTAAAACGAAACCCTCTGATCAGAGGTGTCTTTAGGGGGTCACTTGTTGAAAGTTCAGCCTTCCATTGTATATAGCGCTTATCCGCAAGAGAATATTCATGTCCTCTTTCCATAGGCTGCCAGGCTGTCCATGACTGATCACCGATAAAAGGACCCGATCCGAAACGAACGAAAGCTTTAACCGAGGTTTGGGAAGGCTCTTCGAAATCCGGCCATAAAGCAACTTTCATATTTCCTGAGCTGCGTTTTAGCAGATCCTTTCCGTTTACCAGGTCGATTAAAGATGAAACATACTCACCTGAAGACAGAAAATGATCCATACTCAACCGTACAGAATATTCTCCATCAATCAGATCCATTGCCCCAAGCCGGGTATCACTCCAGGTCTTTCCGCCGTTGCTGCTCTTCATTGAACGATTTGGACTTGTCCGGGTTAGTGAACCACGTTTAAATTCGTTAATGTGAGCGATCAATACCCTCCAGGAAGTTGAATCACTCTCCGTCCACATGAGGATCTCATTTTTTCCTTTGCGGAGTTTTTCAGAAGGAATATCTACATAAAACCAGCGGTCAAGCCCTGCCATATCTATATACTGTCTCGCCTGAGGATAGGCGATGATTGAAGCAGGCCTGATAATTTTTTCGCCATTCAGTGATAAATGAAGAGGCTCCTTATTTCCCTTAACCTCCATACCCTTGAATACAAGTCGGGCAGAAGCTGCAATTGGATTTTCAATTTCCAGGATCTTTTTTATAATGATCCCTTTCCTAAGGTCTTCAACCCATTCAACCGGACCTTTAGTATAGGTTTTATACCCCTGGGGAAGTCCTGCGGCCGGAGCATCATCCTCTATGAGTTCAGTCTCCTGAAGTCTGATTATCCCCTTAGCTTGATCAAACTTTAATTTGATCAGTTGTGCCTCCTTCTCAATACCTGAAGCATCAAGTTTGGTCTCATTAAACCTGAACTTTGAACTATTTTTCGGATCATCATCTTTCACAACACCTGCAAGAGCTTTATAACCTGATTTACTCTCTTCTGTAACCTGCCCAAATAATGAGACTATAGTTAAACAATTCGTCACCATCAATAGCAGAAGGGAAAACAATTTTCTCATAAGCAGTCAAATGATACAGATTTGATAAAAAGAAAATTAATGGCAGGGATCATACATCATAAAAAACATCAGGGAATTCAATTTGGGCCTTTTAAACTCTAAATCAAGGAATTTGTTAGCTATTTTCAGGATGAATTGCTTAAGTCATCAAAAGGTTTTAATCTGGATCTCTGTTAGTTGCTTCTATATCCTCAATTTAAAGCACAGATATAGAAAAACATTGTATAAAGAAATAATTTTTCTCTAAAAGAAAATTTCAATTAAGCTTTATACTGAAAATAAAGTAGCAGTTATTGATTATTGAAAATCAATAACTGCTATTAAAACATCAATCTGTCGGAGTTGGATAAGATGCCAAAGGTTTAGCATCCCACCACAGTCTGGTTGCATAACTATCTTTTCCACCTAATAGTGTTAAAGCGGCTGCGGTTGCTGCACCATTTTTTGAGTATGAATTTGGTGGATAAATCAATCTTCTCGCTAGTTGAGTTCTTGTAAGATCAGGATTAGCCGACTCAATAATTGCATACCCTTTTGGATAACCAGTTCTGCGGCGTTCAGCCCAGGCTTCTGTATCATTCATTGGAAATAAGGCCAGCCACTTCTGAGTAATAATTTGCTCTAAGCGTCTTTCGAAACTACCGGCAGCATCATATAAAACAGGGATATCAGTTACCGGAGGACTATTTCTCGCATCCGGATTACCAAATCTGTCTAAAGGTTTAGCAGGTAGTTTAGTGCTGTTTACATAACTATTAGCTACTGCATCAGATGCATTTACACGGAATTTTAAAGATGCTTTAATCCCTTCATTATAAAGGTCTTGCGCAGTTCCGCCCATATTCCAGCCTCTTAAAGCTCCTTCAGCACGAAGGAAAAATACCTCAGCTGCTTCCATAACAGGATCAGGCTCATTAGTTCCTCCATTATTAATAGGCAACCATTTTTTGCCCACATAAGAGTATGTCAGGTCTTTTTCCTTGCCTCTCTGGCTTGCCGGATAACCATTCCTGAATCCAACTAAACCTCCAAATACCGCATTTCCCGGAGTTAATCGACCACAGCAAGGCTGCGAATATTCAGGAATTCTTGGGTCCTCATAACCATTCATTAAACTAGCCAGAGTAGATGTTAGTACAAATTCGCTGATATAGGTGATTGTACTTAACTTATTAACAAAGTTTAAATTAACTTTTGACATTGCATTATCCGCATTATTAACAATAAAGCCTTCTGGAGCACTCGCAGCTTTCTCGGCTTCAGTTTTTGCTTTCGCAGTTTCAACATAGGCAATACGGATTGCAAGTCTAAGTCTCAAAGAATTAAGCAATTTTAAATTCTTCATAATATCTCCTCCATAAACCAGATCATGGGTATCATAAATCTTTAATTTGGGATTTGCAGCATATGCAGCACGTAAATCGGTAGCTGCTTCATCCAGGATTTTGAAGAAATCATAGTAAATATCCTTCTGAGAATCAAAGGGAACACTTGTTTTTCCGTTTCCAAATTCAGAATAAATAATCGGGCCCCAATAGTCGGTTTGCCTGTGATATAACATCACTTTCCATATTTTAGCCAGGGCATTTTCTGGCTTCAGATTGTTTTTTTCAGTATACTTTAATACAAAGTCCAGCTGATTTGCCGCAGCTCCATAAGCAATATTTGAATAAAAACCTTCCATCATTAAATTAGTCCAACTACCGGGACCATTATAGTTAGACGAAGTAAAGTTAGGGTGAATTGTAGCTTGAAACTGTGAATATTCACCTGCGAAAAGATTGTTCCCCTGGTACCAGGCTCTCATACCCTGATGTTGTGCTTCCGCAAAAGCAAAACCAATCATGGTACCATCCATCTGATCAGTTGTCAATGCCCCTCGTTTAACATTCAATTCGTCGAATTTATCAGTACAGGACACCGAACTGATAATAAGTACTGTCATTAAGACTATACTCCTTTTTATAAAATATCTTATTTTCATGATATAACCTTTTAAGATTAATTAATTACCTAATTATCAAAAGCTCTAAAAGTCTAACTTTAGATTGAGACCAAAAGTTCTTTCTGTTGGTGGAAGATAAGTTTGGCCACCAGCAGCCGAAGTATTTGTAGATGAAAGAATCTCAGGATCCCAATTGCCCTTTTTATACAAGAAAAATAAATTTCTTCCTACTAATGAAAGTTTAGCATTGGACACAAAAGGCAATTTAGTCAGCATCGATTTAGGTAAAGTAAAACCAATAGATGCTTCTCTCATCCTTGTATTTGTGGCATCTACCACAAAAGCTTCTCCAATAGGAGTATTTCTTCCACCTACTGTTTTCCAGAATGCTTCTGAGGTTATGGCCGTAGTATTTGGTGTCCCGTCGGCCTTAACTGCTACTTCATGGCCAAAAAGATTTTGTCCAAAAATCAAACCACCTTCTCTGCCTGGTAAGGTTTCTGCAGTGATACCTTCACCAAATAATAGACCATCAGTAGTAGATACTACCGTACCACCCTGGCGGTGTTCAATCAGGAAGCTAAAGCTCAGGTTCTTGTATGAAAACGTATTAGAAATAGCTCCCATCCAATCCGGATTAAAGTTAGCTGATTTCACAGTTCTGCCTGGAGTAAACAAAGGCACTCCATTTGCACCCACTATGACTCTGCCCTGGGCATCTCTTTGCCAGCCACGGGTATAGATATTACCAAACTCCTGGCCTTGTGCTACAACGAAATCATACATATAAGAATCCCCACCAACAATTATACTTGGACGATCATCAGAGATTTTATTAACCCAGTTTCTGTTCTTAGCAAAATTTGTGCTTAAATCCCAGGTAAAGCCCCTCGTTGTTTGTATGGGTGTTGCAGATATTATTGCTTCAATACCTTTATTTTCAACATCTCCTCCATTGGTAAAGAAAGAAGCAGCACCTGAACCTGAAGGTAAAGCAATAGTAAAGAGCTGATCAAATGTATTGGTTTTATAGGCCGTCAAATCTAAGCCCAAACGACCCTTAAAGAAGCGTAAATCCAGGCCGAGTTCATAACCCTCGGTAGATTCAGGTTTCAGGTTGTTACTCGGTAGCTCACTATCCAAAGTTATAAAACCTCTATTGCCACCATTACCATTAAATATTGCCTGACGGCTCAATCTATATGGATCAGTACCATTTCCAACTTTAGCCCATGAGGCTCTTACTTTAGCATAAGTCAAAGCTGAAGGAAGAGATGGGATTATATCTGAAAGAATTGCCGACAAACCAACTGATGGATAAAAATAGGAACGGCTAGTAGCCGGTAGCGTTGAACTCCAATCGTTACGACCGGTAATATCCAGATAAAGTACATTTTTCCATCCAAAGTTTCCTGAAAAATATAAGGATTGCGACTCCATTTGATCACTTGGAAGAAATGATCCTGCAACCAATGAAGTATTTCCGGAAGAAAAGAAGTTCGGAATGGTCAAACCAGCCTGTGTGCTCGTTGAAATGCTACCGGAACCACCTTGCTTTCTAAGATTGGCTCCAACTAAACCAGAAACATTTAAGTTTTTTGTGATTTGATCATTGTATGTAACGATCGCGTCACTATTCCAAACTCCTCCCGGTCCGCCAATCTGGCCGCTATAACTTCCAAAATTATCCTGTCCTCCACCGTAAGAATCTTCCCATGCTTTACGCTCCAAAGTATTGGAACCCCCATCAAATGAAGTACGAGCCATTACCTTAAGCTTATCCGTGAAATTGATGGTAAATGAACCCATCGCAAGTAAGCGGTCTGAAGTTTGATAATTTAAAACACGATTCAAAATCCAAAATGGGTTTCTTCCAATGGTTGAACCCGGAGACCAAAAATTTTGTTTGTTTTTACCGGTTAAGGGATCAGTGTATTCAAACTGTTGCAAATCTTCAAATGCAATATTTCTTGGAAGTCGATAGATATTCATATAAGGATTGTTGGCAGCATTATCACCTGTCCCGCTCTGATTATCTATTTCATTCCGGATATAGTTCAATTTAGTATCAAGGGTAAGCCATTTTCTTAACTGACTGGTTACTCTTATTGAAGCATTATGTCTGCGCAATTCATTGTTATCAACCAAACCTTTAGCTTCTTCACGTGTATATGAAAATGCAGACTGTGTGTTTTGAGAACCTACCGAGGCATTAAAATTATGAGTTACATACTGCGATGTATTAAACACATTTTTAAAATTGTCGGGTTGTGGAAGAAAGGCATATTGCGTTCCTGCCTTACCAGGGGCATTCGACCAATGATTAACCATCTGACCGGTCATTTTAGGACCCCAGGATTCTTCAGCAGTAGCATTATATATTCCTGAAACCCCTTGTCCGTACTCATTTTGGGGT
>JBAZCD010000005.1:0-19480 GCA_041671205.1 Pedobacter sp. | reverse complement strand
CTTCCCTGAAACCATTCTCTTTAAACAATACATAGGCCGCAATGCCGGGAAGAACCACAATTATTGGCATTAATAATTTGAGGAAAGCGGCAAAAAGGATCCCGCTGCGTGCTGTTTGCAGATCCGCACCCAGAGCCCTCTGTGTGATATACTGATTACATCCCCAGTAATTCAGATTGACTATCCACATTCCGCCAACAAGGACTGCAAGTCCGGGAAGATCAATAAAATAAGGATCATCCTTCTGAAATATCATCTGAAAATGATCTCCCGAATTTTTTGTCAGCAGATTGAAACCATTAAAGGGGCCTTCTGAGCCATAATGCTGAGCCACCATATCCAAGGCGAGATAAGTGGTCACCAGTCCACCCAGTACAAGAAACACCACCTGGATCACATCTGTATACCCGATCACATTCATTCCCCCAAGGGTAATTACAATGGCAAATAAGGCCAGTCCGATCATACAAAAAGCGAAATCAAGCCCGGAAATACTGCTGATTGCCAATGCCCCAAGGAAGAGAATAGAAGTCAAATTAACCACGACATATAATAAAAGCCAGAAAACGGCCATGATCATCGCTACGGTTTCATTATACCTCGTTTTGAGAAACTGGGGCATAGTGTAGATTTTGTTCTTGAGATAGATCGGAATGAAAAATACAGCCACAACTATTAAAGTAACTGCTGCAAGCCATTCATAGGCAGCAATGGCCAGTCCCATTGTAAAGCCTGAGCCGCTCATACCAATAAACTGCTCGGCTGAAATATTTGAGGCGATCAATGAGGCTCCGATAGCCCACCAGGTTAAGGAGTCTTTCGCAAGAAAATAATCTTTTGAATTTTCGTGTTTCTTGCGCTTGTAGACATACCATCCGTAAGAGGCAACAATAATGAAGTAGACAAAGAATACTATATAGTCTGGTGTTTGCATAGTATAACAGATTGATTAAATAAACCTATTAAAAATTTTGCATTTATTTATCGCAATAAGAAGCAATACCCTTGTTATAACATTATTAAATAAATCTTCGTATTATAATATTACATTAATCCCAATAAAGTTAAATAACTTTTTAAAGATGATAAGATGCATAAAATCAGTTTCACAGGGGCATTAAAAGCCTTCCTATTAGTATCAATTTGTCTGTCTTTTGATAATAGTTACTGCCAGACCGCTAAAGGATATTGGCTGGCAGGAGGCCAGGTGGCCTACAGTTCTGAAAGAAATGACGATGGCGGAACAGTTCTCAATCGAAAGATATTCCAGGCTTCTCCAATGGCCGGGTATTTTTTTATCAACAATCTGGCCGGCGGCTTAAAAACATCACTAAACTATACCCATTTATCCCCATCTGAAAAATATACCAATTTCACTGCAGGGCCTTTTATTCGGGGCTACTTTCTGCCCGTTGGCCGGAGAACAAATCTTTTCGCCCAAGGGGATTATACGTATGAAACCCAATTTAAAGCCAGTATTTACTCGGTAAGCGCAGGCCCGGTAATCTATTTTCATGATAACGTCGGTATTGAATTTACCCTAGGCTATTCTGTGATCACCTACAAAGGAACAACTGCAGGGTACAGAACCTTGCAATCAGGAATCGGTTTACAAATACACCTTAACAGAGATTAGTCCATATTACTCATGAAAAACTATTCATATTTACACAAAAAGTTCTTGCTGACAGGTGTATTGGCAGTCTTTATACTATCAACCGTTACAGGCCAAACCTCTCAGGACAACTGGCTGGTTGGAGGGGCCGGCAACTTTTATTTTACTGAATATAAAACTGAAAATAGTACGTATAATCCTTTTGCCACAACGATCACATTGTCGCCGTTAATAGGGTATTTCGTCAAAAATAACTTTGTGATCGGTATGAAGCCATCTTTTAGCTATCGCAGAGCTCCCGGGTCTGACAATGATTTCGGAAGTTATATGCGAAGCTATACTATTGGTCCTTTGCTGCGGTACTATTTTTTACCGCCGGATAAAGAATTTAATTTATTTGCACAGGGAGATTTTCAATATGGCGTTGAATACGGAGGTAATGAAGCACAACGAGGATCTGTCAGTCAAACCAGTTATTCCTTTTTAGCAGGTCCAGTTATATTTCTAAACAGCAGCATCGGGGTAGAGTTTACCGCCGGTTACTCAGCTTTCAGAAATGTAAAATTTGGCAAAAGCAACGAAAAATTTCAGCTAGGTATCGGATTTCAAATTCACTTGAAAAAACAATAAAAACTCTAAAACCTAAAGCTATGAAGCCAATCCTTTAAGTACAATTGTTGTAAATTTAGGAATTTATGAGGGTACACAGTATCAATATGTGTATCTGGTTGAAAATGAGCGTATTATTAACAGTGAAAATTTCTACGCCGTATTAACAAATGAGAGTGATGCACTTGTTACAATATTTAGATTCGGAAGGTAGTGAATTAGTTCGTTTTACTGTGGTAAATGGCATTTTAACTGCCGCTGTTATACATGAGCAAATTCAGATGAAACCTGGAAATTTTGATTCAAGATGGGTTGCGTGTGTTACAAAAGTTGGCATGCATTTTACAGATCGCACATTTAGTCCCGCTGCTTCAGGCTTATTTTGTATGGCTTGGGGGGGATATTGCGCTGCTGCTATTACTATTCTTTGTTAAAGTATATCATATTGTCAATTACAAATATAAATTCACAGTTATGAATCGTATAAAATTTTTAATATTATTAATAGTACCTTCATTTCTTGTTGGTGTTCTAATTGGTTATTTGGATGAAATTTATGGCGACAAATATTTCAAACTCGTAATAAGTCTTTGGATAATTGTCTATATACCTGTACTACTTATTTTCAGAATGAAGAGTCTGGGTTTTACAGTTAAGGAGGGTTTTAAAGCTATGGTTCCATTTTGGGGTTCTAATCTTAGAAATAGAATTTGGTTCGGAAAATAAATGATTAAGAACTGCAAAAAGTATTGTGTGTTCCTAATAAACTGTAAGCTCGCCTCTCAGGTCTGTTGCAAGATATTCTGCGATCTTCTTATTGCTCTTCACATTACCCAAAAGATACATCAGTTTGGTAACTGCCGCCTCAAAGGTCATATCGTATCCGCTGACAACGCCCATAGCCTGCAGTTCACGGCTGGTTTCATACTTACCCAGCTCAACCGTACCTACCTTACACTGAGAGATGTTCAAAATAAGCTTGCCGCCCATAATTGCTTCCTGCAATAGGTCCAGAAACCATTTTTGAGTGGATGTGTTGCCCGATCCGAAAGTTTCCATGATTACAGCCTTACATTCTGCTGAAAGGGCGGCCTTTACAATTGCCGGACTTATGCCGGGATATAATTTCAGAATGCCAATGGCGCTATCCAGTTTTGTGTGAAATTTAACCGGTTCTCCGCTGGGTTTCAATATATAATTCCGGTTAAATTTCAGATAAACTCCGGCTTCGGCAAGTATCGGGTAGTTTGGCGACCTGAATGCTTCGAATTTCTCTGAATTGTATTTGAATGAGCGATTGCCCCTGAAGAGTTTATAATCAAAATAGATACAAACTTCAGGCACCATGGCCCTCCCTTTTCTTTTTTCCGCCGCGATCTCCAGAGCGGTGATCAGGTTTTCCTTGGCATCGGTACGTATTCCGTTTACAGGCAGTTGTGATCCTGTAAAAATAACCGGCTTATCCAGATTCTCGATCATGAAACTCAGAGCTGATGCAGTGTAAGCCATTGTATCTGAACCGTGCAATATGACAAAGCCGTCGTACTTATCATAATCTCTTTGTATGAGCAGGGCAAGCTCTTTGTATATTTCCGGACTCATATTAGATGAATCGATCAAAGGATCAAATGAATGAACAGTAAACTGATACTTGAGCCTCTTGAGTTCGGGAACATGATCAGTGATCTGTTCAAAATTGAATGGCACCAAAACCCCTGATTTGGGATCATTGATCATACCAATCGTACCGCCGGTATATATAATCAGAACATTAGTCATTTGGTTTTAATTGGTTGCCGGATTGTAAAGATAAAAAAAGACAGCAAATGAGCTCATTTCCTGATCCTGTGTTTGATTATTATTCAATTTCTATATACCAAAGATTCTTTCAGAGTTTCTGGTTGTTATTTCTGCAACTTCTTCAATAGGGATCTGCTTCAGGTCGGCCAGCTTCTGAGCAACATAAACCAGGTAACTGCTCTCATTCTGTTTTCCACGGAAAGGAACCGGTGTAAGGTATGGTGAATCAGTTTCAAGCACCAGATGCGCTAACGCAATACCCTGCACAACCTTGTCCAATCCTGAATTCTTATAAGTCAGAACTCCTCCGATACCCAGATAAAAGCCGAGTCCGATCACCTTTTCCGCCTGTTCTGCGTTACCCGTAAAACAATGAAATATTCCCCGAAGTTGATCATCCTTTAACTCATCCAGGATTTCGAAGATTTCATCAAATGCTTCACGGCAATGGATCACTATGGGCAGATTCATTTGCTTTGCCCAGCCGATCTGGGTACGGAAAGCCTCCTGCTGAATTGCAAGTGTAGTTTTATCCCAGTAGAGATCAATACCTATTTCACCAATGGCATAGATCTTTCTGAGCCCTATTTCTTTCTGAATGTATGCCAGCTCCTCTCTAAAATCATGCTTAACATCGCATGGATGCAGACCCAGCATGGGGAAGCAGTGCTGCGGATATTGCTGTGCCAGCCCGAAAACCAATGGAATTGATTTGGAATCAACATTCGGCAGAAACAGCCTTCTTACCTGATTCTCCAGACTTCTTTGCATCAGGCCGGACAATTTCCCGGGATCTGTTTCGTAATATAAATGAGTATGCGTATCGGTCAGAATCATATCGCAAATTAATAAAAAAGCCTCCGGGTAATCCCAAAGGCTTTAAATCTTATTTAATCAGGTGTTTAAGCTGGATGATTTCTTTCTCTTCCAGGTATCTCCATCTGCCTCTCGGGAGATCCTTTTTAGTCAACTGGGAATAGACTACACGATCAAGTTTAACCACTTCATAGCCAAGGCTTTCGAAGATCCGGCGAACTACCCTGTTCTTGCCGCTGTGAATTTGTATTCCCACTTCCTTTTTACTTCCTCCGGCAACATAGCTCACCTGGTCTGGTTTGATCACACCATCTTCCAGTTCAACCCCGAATGCAATCTTATTCAAATCTCCCTGAGATAAACTTTTGTTCAGTTCAACCTGGTAAAGTTTCGTAATGTTATTTCGGGGGTGGGATAATTTTTCTGCAAGATCACCATCATTGGTCATCAGTAATAAACCCGTTGTATTTCTGTCAAGGCGCCCTACCGGGTAGATTCGCTCACGCGAAGCTTTCTCAACAAGACTCATAACTGTTTTACGTTCCTGAGGATCATCTGTAGTAGTGATGTAATCTTTCGGCTTGTTTAATAAAACATACACCATTTTCTCCCTTTTGAGGTTCTCTCCGTTGTAACGGATTAAATCCTTAGCAGGATCAACTTTATATCCGAGCTCAGTTACAGGAACACCATTCACAGAAACCACTCCTGCTGCAATCAATTCATCAGCCTTTCTTCTCGAACATATACCGGCATTGGCAATAAAACGATTTAAACGGATAAGTCCATCATCCTTTGTGGGTGCCGGCTTTTTACTTCGCTTATTTCCTAAATGCTCTTCTGAACTCCATTTTCTGTCATCAGATCTGTATTTAGGACGATCAAATGCGGAAGGTTCACTGGGCTGCCGCGATTTGAACGGCTTATCATTGAATCTTTTAGCAGTAACATTCTTATCTGAGTACTTATTATCGCGGGACTGGAATGGCTTTCTTTCAGTATCCTTTGCACCAGAATAGGGCTTTCTATCTCCCTGGGGTCTGTTGCCAAAGGATCTTTTACCGCTCTCGCTTCTGTCTGAGTAAGGCCTCTTTTCACCCTGAGATCTGTCAGAAAATGGTTTTCTGTCTCCAGTCTGAGGCCTGTCGCCGAAAGGTTTCCTTTCCGGACGATCAGAAGATGAGCGGCGGTCATCAGAGCGACCGAAACTCTTGGGGCTTCTTTTTTCTGAGGAGAAGCTGGAACCTGATTTATCATCAGAACTCCTGAAACTGCTTTTAAATGGTTTCTTTGGATCGTCAGAGAATAATTTCTTCTTAGTGTTGCTTGTACTTTCCTGACGGTCAGATTTGTAAGAGTTACTTTTCGGACCAAAACCTGAACCCGGTTTTGTAGTACGCTTAGACTTTTCGGATTTGTCGTCGCGACTGTTCCTTTTATTTTTGAATGGCATGATACGCTTTTTATCTCCTTAAAAGAGAACCGCAAATCTAAGCAAAAATACCCAAAGAGAGCCGATTTATTATTGAAAATCAGACAGATAAACGACTCAGAAAATTACTGTAAAAACACCGGCATTACAAGGCCAATTTCATAACTATTTGATAATTAGATATATATTTTGTACCTTTGTCTAAAATATTCTATTTGGAACTAAAAAGAGAGGTAAAAATGATAAAGAAACACTTGATAACGTGTTCTGTGATGTTGGGCTTGCTGTTAACCGCCAAGATGTTTATTTATAGTACTCCTGCAACTTTTGATAATTACTTAAATATTATTCAGGGGACTCCAAACGCTGAAATTTCGATTGAACCTTATTTCAATACTCTGAGTTTCGCAAATGAAAGTCTCCCTTTAGGCGACAAGCAAATCAAGCTGAAAATGAATGCGATTCTAAGCGCTCATTCTTACGAGGCATTACAAACTTCAAAACTTCACAGAAAAGCAGAAATATGGTTCCCGATCATTGAACCTATATTGAAACAATACGGGATTCCTGCAGATTTTAAGTATGTGCCTTTGGTAGAAAGCGGACTTCAGGGTGGAACCTCACCTAAAGGCGCATCTGGTTACTGGCAATTTATGCCGCAAACTGCCCGCGATTTTGGCCTTAGGGTAAATTCTGATGTTGACGACAGGCAGAATATTCGTAAATCGACCATTGCTGCAGCCAGGTATATCAAATCATTATATCGTGAGTTCGACAGCTGGACATTGGCTGCTGCTGCCTATAATATTGGCGAGGGCAGTCTTAAACGTCAGATGTATAAACAAAGTCAGGACAACTACTATAAAATGAAGCTCAACAGAGAAACAGCTTCTTATGTTTATAAACTGATCTCTATGAAAGAGATTATTGAAAACCCTACGCGTTACGGATACAATAACAGGGCAAGCAGGCTTTTAGCTAATGCGAATGCAGAAAGTAAATCACTTTTTGATGCCAATACAGGAAGAAATAATACTTCTTACCCTCAAATTTTAAAGAACTAACCATAATAAACCAATCAGAGAGGGCCGGATAAATCCGGCCCTTTTCTGTTTACAGACTTTCAAAATCGCCTAAACTAGTGGAAAATAGATTTCGTCTTCACTTATCAGGATAGCGACTGACGAATTTAAATTGCATAACGCCCAGGTAAATTCGTAAGTCATATCACTAGCAGAAAAAATCGCATATTTGCATAAATTTTTGAGCGTGTATTCAATTTATGAATAAATCTAATCCTGACCTTGGAGAGCAAAGTGAAGTTGAAGTTTTCGGTGCCAGGGTACATAATTTAAAGAATATTGATGTTTCTTTTCCGCGTAATAAGCTGGTTGTCATAACCGGACTGAGCGGTAGCGGAAAATCATCTCTTGCTTTCGACACGATCTATGCCGAAGGTCAACGAAGATACATGGAAACATTCAGTGCCTACTCCCGTCAGTTTCTCGGAGGGATGGAACGCCCTGACGTCGATAAAATTTCAGGATTAAGCCCGGTAATTGCTATTGAGCAAAAAACTACCAGTAAAAATCCCCGTTCTACCGTAGGTACTATCACCGAGATCTATGATTTTATGCGTTTGCTGTTTGCAAGGACAGGTGAAGCCTATTCTTATGTCAGCGGAGAAAAGATGGAGCGTATGACCGAAGATCAGATCCTCAAAAGTATTCTTGAAAAATTTGAAGGACAGGCGGTAAATATCCTGGCTCCTGTGGTAAAAGGGCGTAAAGGACATTACCGCGAACTCTTTGAGCAGATCCGCAAACAGGGGTATATCAAAGTCCGCGTTGACGGAGAAATTCAGGACATCAGTCCCAAAATGCAGCTCGACCGCTATAAAATCCATGATATTGAAATGGTGATTGACAGATTGCTGGTCAGTACAGAAGATAAAAAACGACTTTACGACTCGATCCAGTCTGCCCTGAAAGTTTCAAAAGGGATCATCAAGATCAGCGATAAGGAAAACAGGGAATTCTTTTACAGCAAATTCCTGATGGACCCTTTATCGGGGATCTCTTATGATGAACCTCAACCCAATACATTTTCTTTCAACTCGCCCTATGGCGCCTGTGAACGCTGCAGCGGACTGGGATATATATTTGAAGTTGACCGGCATTCGGTCATCCCAAATCCTAAACTCAGTATTATGCAGGGAGGATTGGCTCCTTTGGGCGAATACCGAGAGACCTGGGTATTCCAGATACTGAAAGCGCTGGCAAAAAAATATAATTTTTCGCTCTCAACACCACTGGAAAAAATTCCGGAAGAGATTCTTGATATTATTTTAAACGGATCCCATGATATCATTACTGTTCCTGTTGAATACAATAAATGGAATGTCCAGAACTATCAGATCTCTTTTGATGGGATCATCAAAATGCTGGAGGAACAAACCGAACGCCGCGGTGATGACGTAGGTGAAGACCTGGAAAATTACAGGGTGCTGAAGACCTGTCCTGAATGTCATGGCGCCAGACTGAAAAAGGAATCCCTGCACATTAAGGTAAACAAAAAAAACATCTATGAACTGGCATGCATGGATATTGCGCAGCTTTTTCAATGGTTTGACAACCTGGAATCAAGATTGAATGAGCGCCAGAATACCATTGCCCGTGAAATATTAAAGGAGATCCGGTCGAGAATAGGCTTCCTGCTGGATGTAGGATTGAATTACCTGACCCTGGACCGGACAGCCAAAACATTATCCGGTGGTGAGGCCCAGCGCATCAGGCTGGCAACACAGATCGGATCACAGCTGGTGAACGTGCTGTACATCCTGGATGAACCGAGTATAGGTCTGCATCAGCGGGATAATGCCCGATTGATATCGGCATTAAAAAACCTGAGGGATATCGGCAATACTGTTCTGGTGGTTGAACATGATAAAGATATGATCATGCATGCCGACCATGTAATCGACATGGGACCGGCAGCGGGTGAACATGGCGGAGAAGTGGTTGGTGAAGGAACTCCCAAAGGATTCGCAAAAGCAAAAACCTTAACGAATGATTATCTGAGCGGAAGGAAGGAGATTGCCATACCGGCAGAGCGCAGAAAAGGGAACGGAAAAGCACTGATTCTGAAGAATGCAAACGGGAATAATCTGAGAGATGTTTCTGTTGAATTTCCTCTCGGGAAACTGATCTGTGTGAGTGGGGTTTCGGGCAGCGGTAAATCAACATTAATTACTGAAACGCTTTATCCTATTTTAAATCATCACTTTTTCAGGGCGAAGAAAAAACCGATGCCCTATAAAAAGATTGAGGGACTTGAGCACATTGATAAAGTGATTGAGATCGATCAGACGCCTATCGGACGTACACCACGCTCCAACCCTTCAACTTATACCGGTGTATTTTCTGATATCCGGAACCTGTTTGTGATGCTTCCTGAAGCAAAGATCAGGGGCTATAAACCTGGACGTTTCTCTTTTAATGTGAAAGGCGGGCGCTGTGAAACCTGCCAGGGTGCCGGGATGAAGCTGATCGAGATGAATTTTCTGCCTGACGTTCAGGTTCCCTGTGAAGAATGCAGCGGCAAACGTTATAACCGTGAAACACTGGAAGTTCGCTATCGCGGAAAATCGATCAGTGATGTGCTGGATATGAGTATTGAAGAGGCAGTGGCATTTTTCGAACCCATACCGGCTATTTACAGAAAGATCAAAACCCTGCAGGATGTTGGTTTGGGCTATATCCGTTTAGGTCAGTCGTCTACTACTTTATCCGGCGGTGAAGCCCAGCGTGTAAAACTGGCCACTGAGCTTTCCAAAAAAGACACCGGAAATACCTTTTATATCCTGGATGAACCAACCACGGGTTTACATTTTGAAGATATCAATGTGCTGCTGGGCGTTTTAAATCGTTTGGTTGATCATGGAAATACCATTCTGGTGATCGAGCACAATCTGGATGTAATTAAAGTGGCCGACTGGGTGATCGATCTCGGACCTGAGGGCGGTTCAGGAGGTGGGCAGATTCTGTTTGAAGGTATTCCTGAAGAGTTGATTAAAGTAAAGAATAGCCATACCGGGGAATTTCTTGCCTTGGAGATGGCAACTCCTAAATAACCCGTCATTTCGACAAGCGAATCAATTATTCTGTGAATAACAAACGCTATCGCGAGGAGAAATCTGTTGATTAAAGCTCCGTCAGTCAGAAGAAGATTTCTAGGTCGTGCCTGCCCGTCCGGTCAGGCGGGCCTCCTTCGAAATGACGGAAAGTACGACCCGTCATAAACCACCCGTCATTTCAACAGGCGAATCAATCGTTCAATGAATAACAAACGCTATCGCGAGGAGAAATCTATTGATTAAAGCTTTGCCAGTCAGAAGAAGATTTCTCAGTCGTGCCTCCCTCGAAATGACGGAAACTGGCGTCTTTTTCTTAAATTTATACATGCTTCAATTGCTCACATCTCCCCAAATCCGCGAAGCGGATTCCTACACCATTAAAAACAAACCAATCAGTTCAGTGGATTTGATGGAATCGGCTTCAAGAGCATTTGTTAAGGCATTTATAGAGGAAGTTCCTGACCATGATACTCAGATCAGCATTTATTGCGGCACAGGAAATAACGGCGGAGATGGATTGGCCATTGCACGCCTGTTAAAGGAGCAGGCCTACGATCGTATTTCTGTAAAAATCGCACGCTTCAATCCGAATGAAAGTTCCGGTTTTAAGGTGAATTTTGATCGGCTTAAATTAACGGGCCTGCCTGTAACTGAGTTAAGCGGCACTTCAGATCTCTCCGAAGAAAAGGCTTCAGTAATTATTGACGCATTGATTGGCTCCGGACTAAATAAAGCTCTGGAAGGTTACCTTCAGAAGCTCATTAAACAGCTCAATAAACTTAACAGGAAGGTAATCTCGGTTGATGTACCCAGCGGTTTCCCCTCAGAGGGAACTATCGATCCGAAGGCGACCGTGTTGAAAGCTGCATTGACTATCAGCTTCCAGCGTCCCAAAATCAACTTCTTCTTTCCTGAATCCGTACATGCGACGGAGCAGTTCAGAGTTGTGGAAATAGGTTTGGATGAGGCCTATATTCAATCGCAGTCCGGCCCATGGAAAGTCATTGAGGAAAAAGACCTGCAGGGTTTAATCAAAACCCGCAAACCATTCAGCCATAAAGGCACGTACGGCCACGCACTCATCATTGCGGGGAATACCGGAACAATGGGAGCTGCGCTGCTTTGTGCAGATGCCTGTCTGCATTCAGGGGCTGGATTAACTACTGCCTGCATGCCGGATCAGGGTCTGCCTGCATTGAATGCCTATGTGCCCGAAGTAATGACCCTTTCCAGGGCTGAGTTAATAACCGGTATAAATTCAAATAAATTCAATTCTTTGGCCCTCGGGCCAGGCTTAGGAACAAATTCAACCGCTTCAGAACTTGTAAAACAGACACTGGAGTTCAAAATCCCGATGGTTATTGATGCCGATGCCCTGAATATTCTTGCTGCCAATCCTGATCTTCTGCACAAACTGCCTGATCTGGCTATTCTTTGTCCGCATATGAAGGAATTTGATCGTCTCTTCGGCAAATCTGAGTCCTGGTGGGACCGCGTAGCAACCGCTGTAATCAAAGCAAAGGAATTTAACCTGATCATCCTGTTAAAAAACCAGTACAGCTTTATTGTGTTGCCCGGAGGAAACATCCTGATCAATCCGACAGGGAACCCGGCAATGGCTGTTGGCGGAATGGGAGATGTTCTGACCGGAATGATTGCTGCATTTTTAGCGCAGGCTTACACTCCGGAAGAGGCCGTAATACTGGCCTGTTATATCCATGGAAAAGCAGGAGACGTATTAAATCAGGAGATGGGGATGCACAGCATTCCGCCCGGGGAGCTTACTATGATACTCCCGGAAATAATTCAGAGTCTCAGTGGTCCTTCATTGAGTTAAATCAGTTGATATCACATCCCTGCAATATGCCATCCTGAACGATTGAGGACCTTCGCCCCTGTGAATCAAAATCCTATCCTGGCTTGATGAAGTGCCCTAACCCGCTGAAGGGCAGGAACCGGGGTGACGATTTGTCAAATTAGACTTCAAAAAGGTGTTTTTCAGCATGATAAGAAGAGCGCACCAGCGGACCGCTTTCCACATATCTGAAACCCATCTCCAATCCGCGAACTTTATACTTTTCAAACTGCTCAGGAGTGATCCAGTCAACAACCGGATGATGATTCCTGCTCGGCTGCAGGTATTGACCCAGGGTAAGTATATGCACACCCGCACCCAAAAGATCAACCATCGCTTCAAAAACATCCTCTTCAGTTTCACCCAAACCGAGCATGATGCCTGACTTGGTCCGTAAACCGGCCTCATTGATACGGTGCAGGCATTCCAGGCTGCGATCATATTTTGCCTGTATTCTAACCTCCTTTGTTAAACGGCGAACAGTTTCCAGATTATGAGATACCACTTCAGGCCGGGTAGCCAGAACTCTGTCCAGATTCTCCCAGATACCCCTGAAATCAGGAATCAAAGTTTCAAGTGTAGTTTCAGGGCTTTCCATGCGGATGGTATTGATGGTTTCAGCCCAGATCACAGAACCCCCGTCTTTCAGATCATCACGATCAACCGAAGTAATCACACAATGCTTCACCTGCATCAAACGGACTGAATTGGCAACACGATTGGGTTCATCAGTATCCACGGCAAGAGGCCTTCCGGTAGCAACTGCACAAAAAGAACAGGAACGGGTACAAATATTCCCCAGGATCATGAATGTGGCTGTTCCGGCACCCCAGCATTCCCCCATATTCGGGCAATTACCGCTCTCGCAAATGGTATGAAGTTTATGTGTATCCACTAAACTCCTTACATGAGCATACTCTTTTCCAACCGGAAGTTTGACACGCAGCCAGTTCGGCTTGCGCTGCATTTGATTAACTGGAATAACCGGTAATTCGATCATAATGCAAAAGTAAATAATTTTAACAAGAATTAAGGAGGGATCAGACCAATCTGTTTTTTTGACAATAGACTGCTTTTAATTAAAAACGATTGTCATTCAATTTTAGGACTTCAGGCAAGTGATACTTCAACAATTTATTTATTTTTGAGCACAAGAATCCGCAAAATGGCAACCATAGAAACTATCTATCAGGGAGACCTGAGAACCCAGGCAACTCATGTTTATTCAGGCAATCAGATTATTACCGATGCACCCCTTGATAATCAGGGTAGAGCAGAAGCATTTTCACCAACCGATCTGATGTCGGCATCTTTGGGAAGCTGTATGTTTACGATCATGGGGATTGCTGCAAGAGAACATGGTATTGATATTGACGGCAGCACCTGTTCCATTACCAAGATCATGGCTGCTGATCCGAGAAGAGTAAGTGAAATCCAGATCAGCTTTAATTTTCCGGATATAATCTATACCGAAAAACAGCGATTGATTCTGGAAAGATCGGCCAGAAACTGCCCTGTTGCCAAGAGTCTTCACCCGGATCTGATTCAGAATATTGTATTTAATTTTAAGGATTAATCAGGAGGCTGCCAGCTTTTTTGTCCTTTCAGCTTAAGGCCTCATCTGCTCTGCCAGGTCCTCAGCAGAGATCTCACTATGAGAGGTCTCATAGATACATTCTCCTCCTTTAATCAAAAGAATCTGGGGCGACTCGTGATAAACATTGAATTTATCCGCAATGGCATTAGAAATATCCCGGTAGCTAATCAGATCGAGATAATAAAGCGGAGTACCCTCAGGAATCTCATCCCAATCTTGTTCAAACCTCTTTTTTACCATCATGCTGACCGGGCAGCGGGTACTGTGTTTAAAAATGACATTATATCCCTCAGCCTCAATGATATTCTGCAATTGCGCGGGACTATTAAGTGCGATCCAGTTCATTATTAAAATGATTCTATTGTTTATCGCACAAAGATACCAAAACTGCAAAAATAACCGGTCAGAGTGCGGTCAAATTGAATTACCTGAGAAAAATTAGGGCGTTATTTTCTTGATTTGGGGTAAGTACCATAGGCCGGGCATAATCTCGAAGAACATGCCTGTAATACTGTCGTGATAATAAATAAGGCTACTACACCTATAACTACTTTTTTCATACTTGCAGTTTTTTTAAAATTATTGAATTTAATTCAATAATCAAACTTATAATATTTACAGGTCGAGTGAAGTCTGAACCTGTGCCATCATTATTGCGGTAACCGCAGCTTCTTCACCCTTATTGCCATGTTTTCCTCCGGCTCTGTCCTTTGCCTGCTGCAAAGTATCTGTCGTTAATACGCCAAATATTACCGGTTTGTTGTGTTTAATTGAAACATTTGTCACTCCATTGGCAACAGCGTTACAAATAAAAGTAAAATGAGGTGTTTCTCCCTGAATCACACATCCCAAACATATTACCGCATCCAGCTCTTTTGATCCAAGCAGAATATCTGCACCGCTGGTCAGTTCAAAACTTCCCGGAACCCGGATCGTGGTGATATTAGATTCAAGTACCCCATTCGTTAAAAGCGCTGAGCATGCTCCTTCATACAAAGCTCCGGTGACCTCAGCATTCCATTGGGAAACGACAATGCCGAAACGATAGGCTTCCCCCGAAGGAACCGCTAAGTGTGAAAAATCCGATAAACCTTTTAAAATGGTAGCCATGGCTAAAATAATAAATGGTTGTTACCTGTAATATACGGTAACAACCATTATAAATGTTTTAAATTACAATCTTGCTTCAGCCCGTGCAATGTATGCATCAATTGAGGCAGCTTCAACACTTTCAGGATAATCAGTTCTGATCTTCTTATAGGCAGCAGCAGCAGATTTATATTCTTTCTGCTCCTCATAAACCAATCCGAGTTTCTTAAGGAAAAGCGGACTTGTAAATGTGTTCTTATTCTTATCAGCCGCTTTTTTGTAGAAAGTGATGGCTTTGCTATAATCCTTTAATTCACTGTAAGAATCACCAAGCATTCCAAGAACAAGAGGATCGATTACAGGGCTTCCGGTGCTGCTGTATTTTCCAAGTGCATCAGCTGCCTTTTGAAATTCCCCTTTTTGAAGGTAAAGGCCTCCAAGGTAAGCATTGGCAAGATTTGCAGATTTAGTATTGGAATACTCATCTGCTATCTTCTCAAAGCCAGGATATGAACCATCACCTGCAATTGCTTTATCTTTTAATGAATCGACCGCTAAATATTCTTCAGCTTTGAACATCTCATTAGCCGCTTTTTCTGCCCTTGGAGCAAGGTAGAAATTCTGGTAACCAAAGTATAATAGCACTAAAGCGATTATAGCAGCACCGATTACTGCTAAGCTTTTTGCATTTTCCTGTACAAATTTGCCTGTATTTCCAGGCTGGTTGTCAGTTTCTGTTACGTTATCTTTTTGATCTTTTGACATTTGTGTTTTGAAAATTGTATACCGTTTCACTAAATCCAATTCCGCAAAAATACATTTTTCAGGCTAAGTATCAACTTTTAAATCAGCCAGATTGATTTTTTTTATTTGGGCAGTAAAACAAGGCGAAAAGACTAAATTTGCAAAAGCGATTCCCAGCACAGGCATCAACTATGTGGCTTCAAAAATTATCTGTAATAAATTTCAAGAATTATTCTGAAGCTGAACTTGTTTTCTCAGATACAGTAAATGCCTTTACCGGAAATAACGGCGCCGGAAAAACAAATCTTTTAGATGCTATCCATTATCTTTCTCTCTGCAAAAGTTATTTCAACCCTATCGACAGTCAACAGATAAAACAGGGTGAAGATCTTTTCATGATTCAGGGAACATTTCAGAAGGATGAAAAGAATGAGCTAATCTATTGCGGATTAAAGCGGGCCCAGAAAAAGAAATTCAAACGCAATAAGAAAGAGTATCAGCGACTTGCCGACCATATCGGTCTATTTCCGCTGGTTATGATATCACCAAATGATATCAGCCTGATTATTGAAGGCAGTGAAGAACGAAGGAAGTTTATTGATAACGCGATATCACAAACCGACAGCCTTTACCTGGATGAGCTGATCAATTATAACCGGAATCTGATGAACAGAAACGCATTGTTAAGGCAGATCGCCGTTTTGGGAAGATATGATGCAGAATTGATGGATATCTATGATGATCAGCTGATCGTTTCCGGGAACAAGATCTTTGAAAAGCGCAAGACATTTATGCAGGAGTTTACAGAGATCTTCAATAAACATTATCAATACCTGAGCGAAAATGCGGAGCAGGTGGAACTTGTTTATGACTCCCCTCTCCTTCAGGATGATTTCTCAACTATTCTGAGCAGAAACCTCGAACGCGACAGGATGCTGGAACGTACATCCAGCGGCATTCATAAAGATGAGCTTGGTTTCACAATCCAGGGCATGCCTCTGAAAAAATTTGGTTCACAGGGTCAGCAAAAATCATTTTTAATTGCCCTGAAGCTTGCTCAATATACATTTCTGCATAAACAAAAGGGCTTTGAGCCCCTGCTTCTTCTGGATGACATTTTTGATAAACTTGATGATGCCAGAACCACCAAATTGATGAAGATGGTATCCGATAAAGATTTCGGACAGATTTTTATTACAGACACCAGCAGGAACCGGGTTGAAAGTATTTTCACAAAACTAAATGTTCAGGTAAGCATTTTTGATATTGAAAAGGGGAACATTGCAGTTTAATAATTCTCAATCGGACCGGATTTTCGTAAATTTATTTTCTCTCAGGTTGCAGATGCAATCTTTTAACTAAACAATGGGCCGCACAAACGACAGATCTCTTAAAGACGCCATCGAACAGATGCTTCAGGTTTATAAACTGAGGAGAAAGTTTGATGAAACCTCAGTGGTAGTGGCATGGCCTGAAATGATGGGAAAGGCAATTGCAAACCGGACCAAAGATATCTTTATTCGTGAACGGAAATTATTTATCCGGATGGAATCTGCGGTGATAAAAAATGAACTGATGATGATGCGCTCTAATATTATTGAAAAAATGAATGAGCGCGCAGGAAGCAGTATTATCGATGAAATAATTTTTCTGTAATTACCTCTTACGCTCGCTGTAGTTCTTTACGAGCAGGTAATAAAGCACCGTTATAAAAAAGGCTATGGAGAATGCCTTAAGAACAAATAAATAGTCCACATTTCTGTCCCAGCCTCCAATATACGATACAGCGGCAGGTACGATCAGCATGATCAGAAAAAAGATCAGATAACGGGCTTGAAGTATGTTCATAACAGAAATTAAAAAAATCGCCCTGCACAAACCTAATCAGGAGTAACAGGGCGATCATATTTGTGTGTTTAGAAACGCTCAAATGCTGTGAAGAAGAAATTTCCTTCTATCTGTGCATTTTCATCTGAATCGGATCCGTGAATAGCGTTAGCATCTATTGATTTTGCATACTTGTTACGGATTGTTCCTGCATCGGCTTTTGAAGGGTCGGTTGCACCAATCAGTTTACGGAAATCTTCAACTGCATTATCTTTTTCAAGAATCGCAGCTACAATCGGTCCTGATGACATGAAGTCAACCAGGTCTTTATAGAACGGACGCTCGCTGTGTACCGCATAGAACTGTCCCGCAATATCCTTGCTCAAACGGGTATATTTTAAAGCGATCACTTTAAATCCACCTTTGATAATATCATCTAAAATTGCTCCGGTGTGACCATTGGCTACAGCATCGGGCTTAATCATTGTAAAAGTTCTGTTTGTTGCCATCTTATTATTTCAAAATTGCTGCAAAAGTACGGCTAAAAAACCAAAGCTTAAAGGATTTTAAAAAATGAGACTGAGTAAATCAGTTATTTTAATAGCTTTGCATTTCTTTTTACCATACATGTTAGAATTAGCCTCCTTAAAAGAGTTTTTAGCTGAATCAAGACGCATAGTCATTACAACACATCCGAAACCGGACGGTGATGCTATGGGATCTTCTTTAGGATTATACAATTACCTGATCCAGAAAGGGCATCAGATACGTGTTATTACTCCAACAGATTATCCAGCTTTTTTACAGTGGATGCCTAACAATCAGGAAGTGATTATTTTCACAGAAAAGCCTGAAGAATCCAAACAGTTTGTTACAGAGGCTGAGCTTATTTTCTGCCTGGATTTCAATTCTCTGGCACGTATCAATGAGATGGGCAATTACATACGTGAATCCAAAGCAAAAAAAGTGCTGATCGACCATCACCTGGAGCCAGAAGGTTTTGAAGATTACCGTCACTGGACAACCAGTGCATGTGCAACTGCCCAATTAGTTTATGATTTTATTGTCAATGTAATGGGCGACAGGCAGCTCCTGAATAAGGATGTAGCAAGCTGCCTTTATACTGGAATCATGACTGATACGGGATCCTTTCGTTTTCGTTCAACAACCTCCGGGGTACACCGCATTGTAGCTGACCTGATCGATTGCGGTGCCGATAATACCCTGATCCATCAACTGGTTTATGATGATTTTTCAGAAAACAGACTACGTTTCCTCGGTCATTGCCTATTGAATAAACTGGAAGTATTATACGAATACAATACCGCAATTATCGTTATTACAAAACAAGAGCTTGAAGAATACAAGATTTCTACAGGAGATACTGAAGGCATAGTGAATTATGCCCTTTCGATTACCGGAATCCGCCTGGCTATCCTTATTATTGAACGTCAGGATATAGTTAAATTATCCATACGTTCGGTCGGTGATTTCCCGGCAAATGAAATATGTAAGAAATATTTTAGCGGTGGCGGTCATAAAAATGCAGCAGGCGGATTTTCTGCAGAGAAGATAGAGATGGTGAGAGAGAAATTTGATGTTATTTTACCTGAATATAAAGCGCTTTTAATTCAGTAACCGATAGCATAAATCAGTTTTTTATTTTATAAGAGAAATAAATAAGTAGTAAATTAAACCCAAAAGAGGGGATCAGGACTATTTTTTAGTTAAAAGAGGATAAATATTTCTTCCCTGATTGCTTCAATTAAAAAACAAATGTATATTTCAAAATGAAAAAATTAGTAATCGTATTAGGGCTGGCAGTTACGGGATTAACGGCTTGCAACAACTTTGAAAAGGGTGAAGGAGATATGTTGTATAAGATCCACACTGACAAATCAGGCGAAACAATTAAAGAAGGCGATTTTGTAGCTTTTAAAGCGATCGAGAAAACTGAAGGC
>JBAZCD010000004.1:0-21170 GCA_041671205.1 Pedobacter sp. | reverse complement strand
TTGAAAAGAGCTACCGGTGCAATTATCCAGCTGCGTCCGTATGCAAATAAGATGAGAGACATTCTGTCCGATCTTTCTGCAAGTATGGATGGTTCCAATTCACCATATACCCAGGAACGTGAGCCGAATAAGATATTGATTATCAGCATTTCATCTAATCGTGGTCTGGCGGGAGCGTTCAATATGAATGTGATCAAGACTACCAATAACCTGATTTCAGAAAAATACTCCGGGCAATATCGTAAGGGCAATGTACACATTGTTGCTATCGGTAAAAAGGTTCAGGATTTTTATGAAAAACGTAAATTCACGGTTATCGGAAATAACAATGAGCTATTCGGTGATTTAAGTTTTGAAAACACTTCTAAAATTACTGATGCAGTGATGGCTGGTTTTGCCAAAGGTGAATATGACAGGGTTGAACTGGTTTATAATCAGTTTAGAAATGCTGCAGTCCAGATCCTTACTACAGAGCAGTTATTACCGGTTCCGAAATCTGATAACCTGACCGCGAAAACAACCCAGGTTGATTATATACTGGAACCTAGTCAGGAAGAAATTGTTGAACAATTGATCCCTAAATCAATCAAAACCCAGGTTTATAAAGCTGTTTTAGATTCTCATGCTTCAGAGCACGGAGCACGTATGACAGCTATGGATAAGGCTACTGAAAATGCCGGTGATTTGTTGAAAGCATTAAAACTTTCATACAACCAGGCAAGACAGGCGGCTATTACTACCGAGCTAACTGAGATCGTAAGTGGTGCAGCAGCACTATCCAATGGTTAATTAGCTGATTAAGTTTTGAACTGTAAAATAGATTTGTAAATTTATACATTCTCAATAAAAGGAAATGGAAGACTCATTAAACAACAATAATTCTACTGCTGAAGCTAATAATCCTTCTCATTATTCAACAATTACCATTGGTATAATAATCGGCATGATTGGTATCTTTTTACGTTTTACCGGTTCATGGCCTATGATCAACGTTGTATCGAACGTAATTTGGGTTATCGGAATAGTGATCTGTTTAAGATCAGTATTGAAAATATTAAAATAACTATTTTAGCTAATGTGAAAGGCTCATATCCAATTGGTTATGAGCCTTTTTTGTTTTTAACTCAGGCAATTAAACTTTGCAGTTTTATATCTGTCTGCAATCTCCTTAATGCGGCTTCGTAAGCTAACCAGTAAATTTCTTCAGTTTTTTTTACATCAAATACACTTGTTGCACCCATGCCATGAGGTTCGATTATTACATCGCAATATTCTGCTTTGACGGCCATATCTGAATTAATGGACATAATTATCGAACGTTCAATTAACCTGCGGTAGCTTTCAATTTTATTCGTATCAGGGAGATGGTTACAGGATGATCCGATAATGAAGTCGCAATCTGATCTTAGCGGTTCAATCGGAAAGTTATTTAAGATGCCTCCGTCCATATAGATTTTCCCTCCTATTTTAATCGGTTTAAAAAAAACGGGTATAGCGCTTGAAGCTAAAATGGGATTGATTAGTTCGCCCGAACTGAAATACGCCACTTTACATTCATTGAAATTGGTAGCGGTAATCACCATAGGTATTTTCAGGCCCTCAAATGAATCGTGCGGAATATATTCCAGAAGCAGTGTTCTGATTTTATCCAATGACATGAGCCCTTTAGCCCTGAAAGCAGGTCTGATATACTTATAAAGGTGGGTCTTCATGAAGATTTTAAGAATTTCGGCGGGTTCAATACCCTGTGCGAAGAGTGCACCAACAATAGAGCCTGCACTGGTTCCGCTGATCCTGTCAAATTTAATACCCGCTTCTGTCAAAGCCTGGAGCACCCCCAAATGTGCTATGCCGCGTATTCCTCCGCCTGATAGTACCAGTCCGATCTTCATCTTATTAAACTCTTTAATCCCGCGGTTTATATTTGGAGCTGCTAAGTATTTTTTGTGCGTCCCTTTCCTGCATCAGCTGCCGGAGACTAATGTCAGGATTCTTTTCCATGTATTTTCTAACGATCTGCCAGCCGGTCCAGACGCCCAATTTGGGTGCGGATGATGAGTTTTCACCAATCCCCGGAGTAAAAGGCGCCTCTGCAAGATATTTCTGGATCTTCATATAGTCCGTTTCGAACAAAAGTTCATTCTCCAGAAAATATGCCCAGATCCCTGACTCATAATCCCTGCACCATTGCAGCTGTTCAGTGGTGTATCCAATCTTTATGGTGTCGGCTATTTTGGGCATGACGGCATCCATAAAGTACAGGACCTTTCCATTATAGATCATTTTTGAAAGCAGGCTGCGATCATCGTCGTTCTCAGGAAATATGTCTTCACGGATGAATGTTTCAATGACCCGCGGACTGATATATTCAGGACTGAACCTTCGGGAAATATAATGGGGAATACTTTGTCTTAATGCAGGATAGAATTTATCGCCATTCTTCCCCAGGAACATATCGAGACCTATCCCGATATAATCATTGCCAATTGGAGTTTGCACAGCAAATCCGGAAATAAAGCTGATCAGACGGGGAAGTTTTTGTTTTGGGAAATAATAGCGGATGTATCTGAATGCCTGATTCAGTTCATCCTGCTGCTTATTTAAATCCGGAAATGTTTTTTCAACCGTTGATCGTAGCTCAAGGTAATCCTGATTCTTTAATACTGTACGCAGATTGCTATAATAAGCCGTGTCTTTAGCAAATCCCACGCTAAGCATCTGTTCCATATAATCATCGTAGAACCAGGTGTATTTTTTTCTCAGAGCAGGAGCCTGTTTTGAAATATCATCAGGCCTGATCCTGTTAAGTTCCTGGTCAAACCGTTCGATGCTTATATTCAGCTTGATCTTGCTTATATCGGGAGTCTTTTTGTTATTACATGACAGAGCTGTAAGGCAAATAGAAAAAAACAAGTAAATTTGGATGTGTCTCATGGATACAGATTATCTGCTAAATTATAAAAATGCTCATGAAATGTTTGTGCTCTTGCTTCTTAAATAGGGCAGATGCTTAATTCATAACCTTTCATTTTAAAGAAAAACAGGATGAAGATTGCCTTAGCCCAGTTAAATTACATAATTGGCGACTTTGAATATAATACTCAAAAAAGTTTAAATGCAATTCAGGATGCCCGCCGGCGAGGCGCAGATCTGGTTGTTTTTGCAGAACTCTCTGTTTGCGGCTATTCTCCAAGAGATTTTCTTGAATTTTCAGAATTTATTGAGTTATGTGAGCGATCGGCTTCAAAGATTGCAGCAGCCTGTACAGACATTGCCTGTATCATCGGACTTCCAATTCCAAACCCCGGGGTTCATGGAAAGGATCTGTTCAACTCGGCCTATTTTATTGAACATGGCCAGGTGAAGGCTGTTGTGAATAAAGCCCTGTTGCCAAACTATGATGTTTTTGATGAATACCGTTATTTCGAGCCTGCAGTAAATTTTAGCTGTATAGATTTTATGGGGCATAAGATTGCATTGACCATATGTGAAGATCTTTGGAACATCAATGATAACCCGATGTATACAGTTTGTCCGATGGATGACCTGATCAGGGAGAAACCGGATCTGATGATCAATATTGCAGCTTCCCCGTTTGCCTATAACCATGATGAGGAACGGGTACGGATTCTGGGCGATAACTGCCGCAAATACAATCTGCCGCTTTTATATGTCAATCAGGTTGGGGCACAAACAGAGATAATTTTTGATGGCGGTTCACTGGTCTTTGATAAACAAGGTTTGCTTCTCGATGAAATGGCCTATTTTTCTGAAGACCTCAGGATCTATGAATATGAGAATGGAAAGGTTAAAGGTACAGTACCTCAGGTTCATGATGCCCAGAATGATATCCAGCAGATCCATGATGCATTGATCATTGGGATAAAAGATTATTTTCGAAAATCCGGGTTCACAAAGGCTATTCTTGGACTTTCGGGTGGAATTGACTCAGCTTTGGTTTGTGCTTTGGCTTCAGAAGCGCTGGGTCCCGAAAATGTAATGGCAGTTTTGATGCCTTCAGAATATTCCACTGATCATTCCATTCATGATGCGCTTGAACTGGTAAAGAATTTAGGATGCAGGCACGAGATCATCCCGATTAAAGAAGCGGCCTCAGCCTTTGACAGCCTGCTGAAGCCGGTATTTAAAGACCTGCCATTCAATGTAGCCGAAGAAAACGTTCAGGCCAGAAGCAGGGCTATTATCGTGATGGCCATGTCGAATAAGTTTGGGTACATCCTGCTCAATACCTCCAATAAAAGTGAGTGTGCTGTAGGCTATGGTACCTTATATGGAGATATGGCAGGAGCCATTGCGGTACTTGGAGATGTTTATAAGACACAGGTCTATAAATTGTCGCATTATATCAATCGGGAGAAGGAGATTATCCCAATTAACAGCATATTGAAACCCCCATCTGCTGAGCTTCGTCCGGGACAGAAGGATTCAGACTCGCTGCCGGAGTATGATATCCTCGACGCGATATTATTTCAATACATCGAACTTAAGAAGAGTTCTTCAGCAATAATCGAACAAGGATTTAATGAAACTCTGGTAAAAAAGATCCTCCGCATGGTTAACCTTGCCGAATTTAAACGAAATCAGGCGCCCCCTATTTTAAGAATATCACCCAAAGCCTTTGGTATGGGCAGGAGGCTGCCAATTGTGGGTAAATACCTTGTTTAGTTGACAATGGACAGTTGACAATGAGCTAAGACCATTGACTACTTTATTTGCCATTTACCAATCAATCACTAACAACAGTTAAAGTTCAATTTAATAAAACTTATTACTTACTTCTTAAGCCATTGCTGCCCGTACTCGTTCCAGCAGGACTTTGGTTTTCAGGATGCCTTCGTATTCACCCAGTTTTTCTCCTTCATATTCAATTCCTACATAGCCTTTAAAGCCGGAGTCTTTGACTATTTTCAGGATTCTGGCATAATCGGTTTCAATGCAATTACCCTGAACATCAAAGTCTATCGATTTGGCACTGACTGCTTTTGCAAATGGCATCATTTCATAGGTGCCTTTATAGCGGTCGTACTCCTCAACACAATTATTTTTCTGATCGCGTTTTGAGCAGAAATTATTAAAATCAGGTAAAGTTCCAACATTCTTTTTGTTGACTCCTTTCATTACTGTTGACAGCCAGTAACCATCTGAACTGTAACCGCCATGATTTTCTACTACCACATTGATTCCTGTTTTAGCAGCATACTCGCCCAATAATCCGAGTCCGTCAATTGCCGCCTTTTGCACTTCCTCGGCACTGCCAACTCCATGAGCATTGACCCGGATAGTAGCACAGCCTAAGTATTTTGCAGCATCAACCCATTTTTTGTGATTATCTACCGCCTGAAGACGTTTTGTACTGTCCAGCTCAGCAAGGTAACCTTCACCATCACACATGATCAGGTGATTCTTAACTCCGTTATCCTTACAGCGTTTCAGCAATTCATTCAGATAGTTGGTGTCTTTTGCTTTATCTTTGAAGAAAGTATTTACATATTCTACAGCGCTGATGCCGAATTCTTTTTTGGTGATCACCGGAAAATCAAGATTGTCTATCTTTTTGCTGAAAAGCGTTTTATGAAGCGACCATTGAGCCAGAGATATTTCAAAAAATGAATTATTGAGAAGTTCAGCAGCATTAGGATTTTTACGCTGAGGCATTCTTCCTGCACAGGAATATAGTGCTGAAGGTAAAAGGGCTATACCGGCAAGGCCGGTTACCTGATGGATGAATTTACGGCGGTCGTTAGACATATTTCTTGAAATTTAATTGGTGATTTTTGAATTTACAACAATTCTCCAGTATCCAAGAAATTTAAGGCAGATAATTTTATGCTTCTGGTCTGCCTCATCCGTCCCCCGAATGAGTATTCAGCGCTTTTATCATTTAATCGTCAGATACTTGTAACAAACCTGCTCAAAGTATAAGTACCGGAAGTAATTTACGTTACTTTGAAGAGTTATTCAACGAATACTTAAGGAGTCAATGACCCTGAAACATTTGACATTGTGAATAAGATCTGGTTTTAGTTTAGTTTTAGTTTAGTGAGATCCGTCTCTTTCGAGGCGGATTTTTTGCTTGGAAAATGTTCAGGATTTTCTTCTTTTAAATAGTCCTGAAACTAAAATGACAACAAATATCCCGCTTCCAATGGAACCGCCTCTGGCAATATAGTCGCCGTATTTAACATAGAAGCTAAGTGTTTCATTCAGATTGATCTCCTGCTTCAGTGCTCCCGGAACCCACCATTTTGTACTTTGCACTATATCGCCGCGCTGATTGATGAAGGCAGAAATGCCGGTATTTGCAGATCGTGCTACCCATCGTCTGGTTTCGATTGCTCTGAGTTTGGCATATTGCAGGTGCTGATCTTTACCTGAGGTATTTCCCCACCAGCCGTCATTGGTAATGATTGCAATGAACTGCGCATCTTTTTTAATATAGTTGGCAACATATTCTCCCCAGATAGATTCGTAACAGATCACAGGTGCAGAACCTATCCCGCTCCGGGAATAAAATACAGAGGGTTCATTTTGTTTTCCATAGCTTCCGGAAGAACCTCCAAATGCAGCAAAAGCCGGTTTTAAGAAAGACATGGAATTAGAAAAAGGGGTTTGCTCTACCCCCGGAACCAGCTTTGATTTATGATAAAATTGCAGGGTCCCTGAATTTTCTACAGACACCGCGGCATTGAAAACATCAAAGTATAAACCGGTGCTTTTGTCGTAGCGGGCCGTGCCTGTTTGTGCCGAATCATACAATGCAAAACTCTCAATTCCGGAGATCAGGTTCGCATTTTTGTATTTGCTAAGAAAATCCTGAAGATTTATAAAATTCTCATGCCCCCTGAAACTTTTCTCTTCTGTACCCTGCGAAATAGCTGTTTCAGGCCAGATAAAATATTCGGTATTGGATTGACCCAGTGAATCTGAAAGATGAATTAAGCGGCCAATCTGTTCGGCAGAAGACATTTTTCCAAATTTTTGATAGGGATCAATGTTGGGCTGGACAACGACAATATTAGCCGGATTTGATTTTTCAGAGTAATTAAAATAGATAAGCAGGGATATCAGTATCGGGACTAGTACCAGGGCTGATGCAGTTAATGCGAACATTGATTTCTGCCTTTTGCCGGCTCCGGCCTGCATTGCCAGCCAAATCTCAAAGAACAGGATGTTTGTGAGCAGTATCCATAATGTGCCACCATAAACCCCTGTATATTCGTACCATTGTACCAGGTAATGCGATTCTGCGAATCCATTGCCGAGGTTCATCCATGGGAAAGCCAGATCCCAGGTTTGATGCAGGTATTCATAGCCAATCCAGAAACAGATCAGTCCGGCATAAGCCCGGATTCGCGATGTGACCAGCCTTAAACGGTAATAGAGCCAAAAGGCCAGAGTCATTAATAATGCCCCCAGACCAAAAGGTATTAATGAGATGAGTGAAGCTATCCAGGCTGGCATTACCGCATTCAAAGAATTGAAAACCCAGTAAATGCTGGCAGTGTTCCAGACAAAAAAGCAAAGAAAAGCTGTTCTGAATATTAGTTTGCCTTTTTTCTGAGCCTGTGATTGTATGATATTTTCAACTGCCAGTAATACCGGAACCATTGCTACCATAAGAATGAGTGCGGTAAATGGGATGGGTGGCCAGGCAAGCCATAGTAAAAAGGAGCTGAACAGTGCGAGCTGATAATTTCTTTTCATTAAAATCTGGCTAATATTTCCGCTTTTTTGCTCTCATATTCCTCCTGACTGATCAACTGTTTTTCATACAGCGTTTTTAGTTTTGTCAGTTTTTGAGTCAGTTCATCTTCAGGGTCAGGAGTTTGTATCTGGCTGATAACTGGCGAAGGTTCGCCCTCAACTTCAATATAGGAAGCGTAATCATCTTCAATGTTCTCATTCTGGAGTCCGGTTCTGCGCTCATCAAATCCCGGCACAGTTTTTTGTTTTTCCAATTGCTCATTACAACACTGAGAGAGCTTGCGTGCCTGGACTTTTGGAATAAAATCTATTACAATATTTTCTCCTTTTTTAGGGATGGTGATAAATTTCGATCCAAAAAACTCTTCTTTGAATGATACCTCTTTAACCTCAGGCCAGGTTAAAATTATATAGTTAGTGGTTAGGCCAAGGTTTTCAGGAATGCAGAATATGAGGCGTTTATTGGTTACTGCAATGCAATCCGGTATCAGGGTTACGGCTGGTTTCTTTTGGATAGCCAGGTAAATAACAGCCTCACCGGAGCTAAGCATATCGCGTAATTTTCCTAAAACCTTTTCTGCGGTCCTTGGGTCCTGATCATCTGTTAAATAGTGTTCGATCATCATAATTTTATTATTAATGCATTTAATTTTTCTATTTGCCTGCCACGCAAATAACTATCTCACCCTTTAACGTATGAGTTTCGAAATGTATTTTAATTTCTTCTAAAGTTCCTCTGACAGTTTCTTCAAACATCTTGGTCAGTTCTCTTGAAACAGATGCCTGGCGTTCAGTACCAAAATATTGGGCAAGCTCTTCCAGTGTCTTTAACAGGCGATGTGGTGATTCATAAAAGATCATTGTACGGGTTTCGTTGCTGAGTTCTTTCATCCGCGTTTGACGGCCTTTCTTTACAGGAAGGAAGCCTTCGAAAGTAAAGCGGTCGGCAGCTAATCCTGAATTGACCAATGCCGGAACAAATGCAGTGGCACCTGGCAGGCACTCAATCGGCAGATCGTTACGAATAGCTTCGCGTACGAGTAAAAAACCAGGGTCGGATATTGCAGGTGTGCCGGCATCAGAAATAAGAGCTATTTGTTTTCCTTCTTTCAGGAAACGAATAACCTCTGTAACAGACTTATGTTCATTATGCTGATGATGTGAAAATAATTTTTTGTCAATCCCGAAATGTTTGAGCAGAGGTGCACTGGTGCGCGTATCTTCAGCAAGGATCAGATCCACTTCCTTCAGAATGCGAACTGCCCTGAAGCTCATATCTTCCAGATTGCCGATCGGTGTAGGTACAAGATAAAGTTTGCCGCTCATTATTTCTATTCTTATTCGGCTATTCATTAAGGAAAAACTCCAAAATCAAAGCCCAAACTCCAAACTGTTTATATCTTTGTCTAAAATTATTAAAGATGCTGCAAGTTAGTTATATCCGCGAAAATAGGGAGGAAGTTTTAAATCGTTTATCTGTCAGGAATTTTAAAAACCCTGAACTGGTTGACCAGATCATAAAACTGGATGAAGACCGTCGTCAGACTCAGACTCTTTTGGATTCAATTGCTGCCGAAGCCAATGCCGCCGCTAAAAAGGTTGGCGATCTGATGCGTCAGGGCTTAAAGGATGAGGCTGAAAAAATTAAGGCACAGACTACAGCGTACAAAGAACAAACCCGTACCCTTGGAGATAAACTTTCTGCCATAGAGATCCTGCTGCAGGGTGAACTGGTACTTTTACCTAATTTGCCGCATCAGTCTGTGCCCAAAGGTGTTGGTGCCGATGATAACCAGGTCGCTTCAGAGCATGGAATGATCCCTTATCTTATGCCGGATGCCATGCCTCACTGGGAGCTGGCGGCAAAATATGATATCATTGATTTTGAACTTGGCAACAAAATTGCCGGCGCCGGTTTCCCGGTTTATAAGGGAAAAGGTGCTAAACTTCAGCGTGCACTGATCAATTTCTTCCTTGACAATGCTGAAGCAGCAGGG
Organism: Pedobacter sp.; assembly: GCA_041671205.1. Taxonomy (GTDB): domain Bacteria; phylum Bacteroidota; class Bacteroidia; order Sphingobacteriales; family Sphingobacteriaceae; genus Daejeonella. The sequence goes on along the minus strand of JBAZCD010000004.1, from coordinate 11,448 downwards.
TACCGTGAAATGCAGCCGCCAATTGTGGTGAACGAGGCATCCGGTTTCGGGACAGGACAGCTTCCGGATAAAGAAGGACAGATGTATCATATTACCGGTGATAATCTGTACCTGATCCCTACAGCAGAGGTTCCGGTAACCAATCTTTACCGCGATGTTATTCTGAAGGAGGAGGAGCTGCCGGTTAAAAATTGTGCATACACGCCTTGCTTCCGTCGTGAAGCAGGTTCATACGGAGCTCATGTTCGCGGATTGAATCGTTTGCACCAGTTTGATAAGGTCGAGATCGTTCAGGTTGTTCATCCTGATCATTCTTATGAGGTACTGGAAGATATGAGTAAGTATGTTCAGTCATTATTGCAGAAACTTGAATTACCTTATCGTGTGCTTAGCTTATGCGGAGGGGATATGGGCTTTACCTCAGCAAAAACCTATGATATGGAAGTCTGGTGTGCTGCTCAGGCACGCTGGCTGGAGGTCTCTTCAGTTTCCAACTTTGAAACCTACCAGAGTAACCGACTGAAACTGCGTTATAAGAGCGGAGACGGAAAGCCTCAGCTTGCTCATACCTTAAATGGCAGCGCACTGGCATTACCGCGTATCGTTGCTTCCTTGCTTGAGAACAATCAGACTGAAAAGGGGATCCGCATCCCGGCGGCGCTGGTGCCTTATACCAGGTTTGAGTGGATCGATTGATCGTGTTTCATCCGCAGATCTCAAGCCTGTTAAGAGGAGCTTACTCTTTGCAACCATCAGATAAGTAGGTATTTCTGCCCGTTAATATTTTGAATTTAAGGTTTATTGCCCTTAAAAATTAACTATTCAGATATTTTTCTGTGATTTTATAAGTGGTTAAATGCCCTTTCTGTTGGTTATTATAAGAATTTGAACCAAAATCTTATTTGGTATCAGGTTTTATTTATTTATCTTAGGAACAAATTGCGTTATTTATGAATATTAAGAAAATACTGATAGCAAACAGAGGGGAGATTGCCATCAGAATTAGCCGTGCCTGTAATGAATTGAATATACAGACTGCTGCTATTTATACCTATGAAGACCGTTACTCCCTTCACCGTTATAAGGCTGATGAGGCCTATCAGATTGGTGAAGATAACGATCCTTTAAAGCCATATCTTAATATTCAGGCCATTATTGAGATGGCCAGATACTGTAAAGCCGATGCTATCCACCCGGGATATGGCTTTTTGTCAGAAAATCCTGAATTTGCCCGTCAGTGTGCGGAGAACGGGATCATTTTTATCGGGCCAAGACCCGATGTCATGATTGCACTTGGAGATAAGATTACTGCAAAAACGGTTGCAAAGAATGCTCAGATTCCGATCATTGAAAGTAATGAACCTGATCTGAATAGTCTTGATATTGCACTTTCGGAAGCCGCTCGCATTGGATTCCCGATGATATTGAAAGCCGCTTCTGGCGGTGGAGGCCGCGGAATGCGCGTTGTCAGAACTGAAGAAGAGCTGAAAAAAGCATTCCCTGAAGCCAAAAGTGAAGCGAAAAATGCCTTTGGTGACGATACGGTATTCCTTGAGAAGTTCATTGAGCGTCCGCGTCATATAGAGGTTCAGATCGTAGCTGATAATCACCATAATGTGATGCACCTTTACGAGCGTGACTGTTCAGTTCAAAGGCGCTTCCAGAAAGTGGTAGAAATAGCCCCCTCACTGAATCTGAAGGAAGAGACCCGCGAAAAATTATATCACTATGCGATAAGTATCGCAAAGGCTGTAAACTACAATAATGTTGGAACGGTTGAGTTCCTTGCTGATTCTGATGAGCGGATCTATTTCATTGAGGTTAATCCAAGAATACAGGTAGAACATACCGTTACCGAAATGATCACAGGTATAGATCTGATCAAAACCCAGATCTACATCGCCGATGGCTATAAACTTTCGGATCCTGAAATCGGGCTTCCTGATCAGGCCCTGGTTATGAAGAACGGGTTCGCTATGCAATGCCGTATCACTACCGAAGATCCATCAAACGGATTTAAACCTGACTACGGAACACTGATCACCTACCGTAACGCTACCGGATTTGGTGTGCGTTTGGATGAGGGAAGTACCTATCCGGGTATGAAGATCAGTCCGTTTTTCGATTCCATGCTGGTAAAGGTCAGTACCCAGGGAGCTACATTAAATGATGCGGCCCGAAAAATGAACCGTGCACTGCGTGAGTTCAGAATCAGGGGTGTAAAGAATAATATTCAATTCCTTGAGAACCTGATCAATCATCCAGTTTTTGTAGAAGGAAAAGCGACCGTTAATTTTATACAGGAATATCCGGAGCTGTTCGCCATTACAACCGGACTTGACCGCGGAACGCGTGTTCTTTCATTTCTTCGCGATATATCATTAAATGGTAATCCGGATGTTAAAAACTTCGACCCTCATGTTCGCCTTGAAAAGCCTTTAATTCCAGAGTATGATCATATGGCTCCTTATCCAAAGGGAACTAAGGATATGCTGAATGAAATGGGGGCAGAGGCTTTCTGTTCCTGGTTAAAGAACGAGAAGAAGATCTATTATACCGATACCACTTTCCGTGACGGCCATCAGTCATTACTGGCTACGCGCATGCGTACCTATGATATGCTGAAAGTTGCGGAGGCTTATGCAAAAGATCATCCTCAAACCTTCAGTATGGAAGCCTGGGGCGGAGCTACCTTCGATGTTTGCTTAAGGTTCCTTCACGAAGACCCATGGATCAGACTGCAAAAACTTAGGGCTGCAATGCCAAATATCCTGATTCAGATGCTGATCAGGGGTTGTAATGGCGTTGGCTATTCGGCATATCCTGATAATCTGGTTGAATCATTTGTTCAGAAAAGCTGGGAGAACGGAGTGGATGTCTTCCGCATTTTCGATTCCCTGAACTGGATGGAAAATATTGTTCCCTGTATCGATATGGTCCGCAAAACGGGCGGTATTGCCGAAGGCGCATTATGTTATACCGGCGATATTCTGGACCCTAAACGAACCAAGTACAATCTTGATTATTATTTGCGCCTTGCAAAAGATCTTGAAAATGCAGGTTCGCATATTTTGGGGGTAAAGGATATGTCGGGCTTGCTTAAACCTTATGCTGCCAAAATATTGATTGAGGCATTAAAAGACACGGTGAAGATTCCGATACATCTGCATACTCATGATACCTCATCCTTACAGTCGGCTACCTATATGCAGGCGATCGATGCCGGTGTGGATGTGGTTGATTGTGCTTTGGGTGCTTTATCCGGAATGACCTCACAGCCTAATTTCAATTCAATAGTTGAAATGATGAGATTCCATGAGCGTGAGAATCCTTATAATATCAGGTCTCTGAATCAATTCAGCAATTACTGGGAAACGGTGCGCGAATATTACCACCCGTATGAATCAGGTATGAAATCAAGTTCTGCTGAAGTATTTCAGCATGAAATACCGGGCGGACAATATTCCAACCTGAAACCTCAGGCCATTGCCCTGGGTCTGGGTGATAAGTTTGAGGAGATCAAAGAACGTTATGCCGATGTCAATGAGATGTTCGGCGATATTGTGAAGGTTACTCCAAGTTCAAAGGTTGTTGGTGATCTTGCCCAGTACATGGTTGGGAATAATATCAGCAAGGAAGATATATTTACCAAAGGAGATCAGATCTCATTCCCTGAATCTGTTGTTTCCTATTTTATGGGTGAGTTAGGTCAGCCTGAAGGAGGTTTTCCTAAAGATCTTCAGCGAATCATTCTGAAAGGTAAAGAGCCTCTGACAGACCGTGCCGGTAAACATATCCCGGCATTGGATCTTGATCAGGATTTTAAGGATTTCAAAAAGAAATTCGGTGAAGATCTGCCATTTACAACGTATTTATCTTATAAATTCTATCCAAAAGTTACCGAAGATTACCTGGTCATGTTCAGAAAGTACAGTGATGTGGATGTGGTGCCAACCAAATATTTCCTTTACGGAATGAAGCCCGGTGAGGAAACTACCGTGCAAATTGCTCCGGGTAAGACACTGCTTGTCAGACTGCAGTCTATTGGCCCTGCGGATGATAAAGGCATGCGCACTGCCTTCTTTAAACTGAATGGCCAGACCCGGAATATTGAGGTACAGGACAGGTCGATAAAGGTGATTCATCAGGAGAACAGAAAAGCCGATAAGGATAATCCTCATCAGGTGGCTTCACCATTGCAGGGGATGCTTTCCAGGGTTTTTGTTAAAAAAGGTGATGAAGTGAAGAAAAATCAGCCTCTCTTTATGGTTGAAGCCATGAAAATGGAGACCAATATTGCGGCCAACAATGATGGTATTGTTGGAGATATTATTTTAACTCCCGGTACATTGGTTAATACCGATGATCTGGTACTGGAGTTTAAATAAATTTTATCAACTCATCCGATGAATCGAATCATCGGATGAGTATACTTCAAAACTTGGAAGATGTAAAAAATGAGACTATTTATTTAACATTTAGTAATAGACAACCAACAAGCCCTTAGCCCAGTCTTTTCCCTACAATCTGGTGCAAACATTCAAAGACCAGTTTTCCCATCGTATCGCAGCTTTTAAAAACCGGATTTTTATGGTAGGATGCCAGTTCTTTTCCTAACTGTATTACTTTTTCTTCAGGAGCGATGGCATCCATATTCATAACCTTAAACAGATCCTGCAGGCGGTAATAGCCTGAACGGAAGCGGTTTGCAATCAGACTCCTTTCCTCTTCCTGATATTGTCTCATGGTGGTTAAATCCATATGCTGCATACCAAGCTGAACAAGCGCCAGGTTCTCCTTAAAATAATGCGGTAGGTACATCTTTAGTCTGCCCTCATAGGATTGCTGATCAAAGTCGATCGCTCTGAAACGGTATTGATTACCTTCGATATCGGGGGTGATATCGACCACGAAATTATAAGATCTCATATCTCCAAGCAGCCTCACGAAACATCGTTCATTGAATTTAACGAATTCCTTGCAGATACGGATCTGATTAAACTTTGAGGTACTCAGGCTCCGCTTGATAAACTCATCGCCGGGCAGGCCGGGGATATGCTCTTCAATGAGTGTATTCCCATCCGTCATGTAAATAATGCGGTTTGGGGACAGGACATGCTCCAGCTCCAGGCCATAGACACGCGATGCGTCGCCAATCTTTATATAAAAATGATCATAATTATCATTCAGGCGGTTGATGATCCTAACCCGGAAGGGCCGGGTATTGGCAAAGGTGCAATAATCGATCCTTGCCACAGAAAGGTGCTCCATTACTGCTGTATCCCCGTCAGTATTCATCAAGGCATAGATATAGGTGAGATTTGGAAAAAGCTCCTTCATTTCACTTTCATCGTAATACACTGTGTACCAGAGAGTATCGCGCCCTTCTTTATCCCGTAATGGTGTTTTCAGATTAAACCGAAGCAGATCTGTGTATTGAACCGGAAGTTTTACCTCGCGGTCGTATTTGATCAGATAATCACGAAGCCCCTCCCTGATCGGGTAAAGAGTTTTTTTCTTTGAGGGGACAATACCTCTGGGCTCCTTCTGTATGTGCATGCTGAGTAGGTTGCGGGTTGCGAGTTGTGGGTTATGTTAATTAATTTGATCAGTAAAAATCCTGTTTATAATTTCTGCTAAATATTGAACGCGGAAAGATCGTTTTTTGCTCGTTGCCTGTTTTTAGAGTTAGAATTGTTGTATTTAGAATCCAACAGATTTGTACTCACAACCCACAACTCATAACCTATAACCCATAACAATCTTACTTAATCTCAAACACCGCCTTCATCTGGTAATTCAGTTTGATCTTTTTAAAATCAATATCAGGCATTGCCGCTTCAGTTGAAGCCATAGCATCAGATTTCATCATCACATTGGCCCGATACATTGGCTGCGGATAGTATTCATTATTGATCTCCTGTATATCTATCGGGCCACCCAGGGTTCCTCCTATGGAACTGATCAGATATTCTGCTTTGTTTTTTGCAGCCTGAAGTGCTTTTATTTTCAGCTCTTTTTTGAGTGCCTCAATTTTTGAATAATCATAGCTCTCTACATTGCTGTATTCGATTCCTTTCGGGTCTACCGCACTCATGATCTCATTAAATTTCGTCAGATCGGTTACTTTAATACGGTACTGCTTGCGGGCCAAAAAATCAGGAGATTTTTTCTTTTCCCACCAGCTGTTATAGCTTGAAATATTGTTGATGGTAAAGTTCTCCTGAGGGATACCTGCTTTTAAAACAGCGGTCTGAAGCTGTCGCTCAAGTTCTTCGATCTCAACCTTCTTCTTATTATTGGAATCTTTGAAATACTCTTTCAATGACATTCCGATATAAATGATATCAGGTGTTACCTCGGCCTCTGCCGATCCGTTTACTTCAATTTTTTTTCGGGTATCAATATTCTGGGAAAAAGCGCTTAAACTGAATACACTTAAGAGGGCAATGGCTAGTATATTTTTCATGTTTCTCTGTTTATTTTAAACTATAAATATAGGATGAAAAATTCATGCCAAATCCATAAGGATAATTAGCAAATTAGAGAATGGGCAAATTAGCAAATGGTAATTGCCATATTAACCTCTAACTCCTAACAAAAAAAGGCCTTTTCAGGCCTCAGTATTTATTCTTCTACTATTTCGTTGTGCGGAAAGATCTCTTCTTCTTTTTCTTCTTTAAAGTACCTTTTCTGGTAGATGAGTATCAGAATGACACCGATCGATATGGCTGAATCGGCCAGATTGAACACCGGGCGGAAGAAAATAAATTCCTGCCCTGCCCAGAAAGGGAACCATTGGGGATAGGCTCCCTGCAGGATCGGAACATAGAACATATCAACCACTTTCCCGTGAAAAAGACTTGAATAACCTCCTTCGGCGGGGAATAATATTGCCGGCTCGTAATAATTGCTTTCACTGAAAAGTATTCCGTAGAAGGTAGAATCAATGATATTTCCCAGCGCGCCGGCAAATATAAGCGCCAGATTCATGATCAGTCCGCGGTGGTATTTCTTTTTGATCAGATAAACCAGCCCATAACCGATGCCGCAAACCGCCACGATTCGGAATAGAGATAAAGCAAGCTTTCCTGCTTCTCCACCAAATTCCATACCGAAGGCCATTCCATTATTTTCAGTGAAATGTATGATCGCCCAATTGCCAATTATTTTGTACTCCTGTCCCAGAGACATGTTTAGCTTGATCCAGAATTTTAATGCCTGGTCGGCTATCAGGATCAGGAAAATGGCAAGGAAGGGCTTGGTAAAAGCTTTCATTTAGGCCTGCTTCAGTTTAGCTTCCATACTTAATGTGGCATGAGGAACTGCACGTAAACGTTCTTTTGGAATCAGTTTACCGGTTTCTCTGCACACGCCATAGGTTTTATTTTCAATACGTACTAAAGCACCTTCCAGGTTATCAATAAATTTTTTCTGACGGGCTGCCAGCTGATTGATCGATTCTTTTTCAAGGGTTGCCGATCCATCCTCAAGGGTTTTATACGTTCCTGCGGTATCGTCAGTGCCATTCATATTCGGGTTACTTAACGATTGTGTCAGGGCGGCTAATTCATCTTTTGAACTGCGCAGCTTCTCTAAAATAAGGTCTTTAAATTCCAGTAATTCTGTGTCAGAATATCTTGTTTTTTCATGCTTATCCATTTCTATCCTTTGTTTATTAGTATCATTAAATCGTTATTATCAATACTTACCATTTCGCCTGCATCAAGTTCAGCAACAAGCTCTAATGAATCGGCCAGAATTTCGGCGCAAATATATGATAAATTATTTTTCAGGGCCTCCGAAATATACGGATGGTCTTTTACCTGTACCCTGATCTTATCTGTCACTTCAAAACCCTGATCTTTTCTCATGTTCTGGATACGGTTTACTAATTCTCTTGAAATTCCCTCCTGCTTTAATTCTTCTGTAAGTGTAACGTCCAGTGCAACGGTCAGGTTTCCGAGGTTCGCAACCTGCCATCCCGGAACATCCTCTGCAAGGATTTCAACATCTTCAACAGCAACAACATATGATGTTCCTGCAATACCAATACAACCTTCGTTTTCAAAGCGGCTGATTTCTTTTTGAGAGAGAGAATTTAATGCTTCTGACACCACTTTCATATCCTTCCCAACTTTCGGGCCTAAAGCTTTGAAGTTTGGCTTTATTTTTTTGCTGATGATACCGGAAGTATCGGTAATGTACTCGATATTCCTGAGGTTAGTCTCAGAAAGGATGAGATCTTTTACCTTTTCAACCTTGAGTTTAAAACTTTTATCCAGCACAGGGATCATGGCCTTGCTTAATGGCTGTCTTACATTGATACCTACCTTTTTACGAAGTGAAAGTATCAGTGAGGAGATGTCCTGGGCAAGGGCCATACGCTCCTCGAGGTCTTTATCTACCAGTGCTTTATTATATGCCGGAAAATCTGCCAGATGAACAGAAATGACCTCCTCTTTTCCGGTTGCTTTGTTCAGATCAATGAATAAACGATCACTGAAGAATGGGGCAACCGGCGACATCAATTTAGCGATCGTACTTAAACAGGTATAAAGTGTCTGGTATGCCGAGATCTTATCTTCAGAATATTCGCCTTTCCAGAAACGGCGGCGGCATAAGCGCACGTACCAGTTACTCAGGTGTTCATCCACAAAGTTCTGAATCGCCCGTGTTGCGCGTGTAGGTTCAAAATCTGCATAGAACCTGTCAACTTCCAGGCTCAGGGAATTGAGTAAGGAAATGATCCAGCGGTCAATTTCAGGACGGTCTTTGATATCAGCTTCTTTATAAGTGAAGCCGTCGATATTGGCGTACAAAGCAAAAAATGCGTAGGTATTGTGAAGTGTTCCAAAGAACTTGCGGCGCACTTCATCTATCCCTTCGATATTAAATTTCAGGTTATCCCATGGGGATGCATTGCTGATCATATACCATCGGGTAGGATCTGCACCATACTTTTCAATGGTTTCAAATGGATCAACCGCATTTCCCAAACGTTTCGACATTTTATTGCCGTTCTTGTCGAGCACAAGGCCGTTAGAAACAACGTTTTTGAAAGAAATGCTGTTATGTAACATTACGCCAATGGCATGAAGGGTAAAGAACCATCCGCGGGTCTGGTCAACTCCTTCAGCAATGAAGTCGGCCGGATAGATTGACCCCGGTTCTCCGGCAGCACCCGCCTGTTTATTCCAGTATTTTAAAAATGCCTCCGGACTGATATTGCCGCTTTTTCCTTCCGCTGTCGGAGGAAGCCCCCATTGTGCATAAGGCATTGCTCCTGAGTCGAACCAGACATCGATCAGATCGGTCTCACGAATCATTTTTCTGCCGGATGCAGAAACAAGGATCACCTCATCCACGTACGGACGGTGCATGTCATTGATCTCGAAAGATGTATCCATGAATCCTGCAGCCACTGATTTTTTGATCTCCAACCTGAGTTCTTCAACAGAGCCCATACATTTCTCTTCAGCTCCGTCTTCCGTTCTCCAGATAGGAAGGGGAGTGCCCCAGTATCTTGAACGTGAAAGATTCCAGTCGACCAGATTCTCCAGCCAGTTTCCAAAACGACCGGTTCCTGTTGATTCCGGTTTCCAGTTAATGGTTTTATTCAGTTCAACGAGGCGGTCTTTAACAGCAGTGGTTTTAATAAACCAGCTATCCAAAGGATAGTATAGAACAGGCTTGTCTGTACGCCAGCAATGCGGGTAACTATGCTCGTATTTCTTAACGTCAAAAGCCTTATTGTCTTCTTTTAATTTAATGGCAATGAGTACATCAGTAGGCCTGAAATCAGGATCCTTACGTTCCTCATCGCTGTAATATTCTTCCCTGACGAATCTGCCTGCAAAATCTGTCACCTCATCTACAAAACGGCCATGTTTGTCTACCAGCGGAAATTCATTCCCTTTTTCATCGCTGATCATTACCGAAGGTACATTGTTCTCACGGCAGGCCCTGAAATCGTCGGCGCCGAAAACGGAGGCCGTATGCACGATACCGGTACCATCCTCAGTGGTAACGAAATCAGCAGGAATAACGCGAAATGCATTTTTCTCCAGCTCAGCATTACTGACATATGGCATCAGCTGGTGATAGTGAAGGCCAATAAGCTGAGATCCGCTGAATTCATCTGTGATCTGCCATGGAATCAGCTTGTCGCCGCCCTTATAATCTGTAAATGCCAGATTTTTAGCATCTTCTTTGAAATATTTTGAAACCAGTTCTTTTGCAAGAACTACGCTAACCGGACTGAAAGTATAAGGGTTAAATGTCTTAACCTTGACATAAGTGATTGATGCTCCGATAGCCAGCGCGCAGTTTGATGGCAGTGTCCATGGTGTGGTTGTCCATGCCAGAATTGCTGTATCCTCAGCATCCTGATCAAAAAGTACAGCTATTAATGGATGATCCTGATCTTTCTTAATGCGGAACTGGGCAACAATGGACGTATCCTTCAGCATTTTGTAGGTACCGGGCTGGTTCAATTCATGAGAGCTTAATCCGGTTCCGGCTGCAGGAGAATAAGGCTGAACAGTATATCCTTTATATAATAGTCCTTTCTTATGAAATTCTTTTAATATCCACCAGAGGGTTTCTATGTATTCGTTTTCGTAGGTGATGTAGGGATCTTCAAGGTCTACCCAATAGCCCATTTTCTCGGTCAGGTCGTTCCATACATCCGTGTATTTCATCACTTCGGTACGGCAGGCTGCATTATAATCATCCACTGTAATGGTTTTACCGATATCGTCTTTGGTAATGCCCAGCTTTTTCTCAACGGCCAGCTCGATTGGCAGGCCGTGGGTGTCCCAGCCGCCTTTACGCTCTACACGATAACCTTTAAGGGTCTTATAACGACAGAAAATATCCTTGATGGAACGGGCCATCACATGATGTATTCCCGGCATCCCGTTCGCAGATGGCGGTCCCTCATAAAAGATATAAGGTTTAGAAGCAGGCCGGTTGGAAATACTTTTTTCAAATACCAGGTTTTGTTTCCAGTAATCTAAAATCTCTTTTCCGGTTTTTGATAGATCAAGTTGCTTATATTCTTTGTACATCAGTGCTTTAACTCCCAAAATTTAAGGATGCAAAGTTAAGAATTTTAAGGCTTAAAATGCAGATTTTTGAAATCATTAATCCGCGCAATAAGAGGCGGAAAGCAAAATAAGTATTTTGTGTACCTTTACGAACAGCTGCTTTTGTTCTATGGGAAATAAATATATGCGCCGCGGCCTTTGGCTGATACTGATTGGAGTTGCTTTTAACTTTCTGGGATATTACCTGATGGAAGGAGATAAGTTCAAATACGGATGGGCAATGATCATAGGAACTGTCGCATTTGGCTTTGGGTTTTTATCAGTAATCTACAGTTTGATCCGCAAAATGGACCGAAAAGCTATCCTGAAGGAACGGGCGGGAGAAACAGAGGAATAG
>JBAZCD010000003.1:0-25737 GCA_041671205.1 Pedobacter sp. | reverse complement strand
ATGCTCAGGCAGCCAATGTGCCAATCGTATTTGCTTTCAGTAAGGTAGATAAGCCTGGTTCAAATGCTGATAAGATCCGTGAACAGCTTTCTGCGATGAATATTCTGGTTGAAGATTGGGGCGGAAAATATCAGAGCCAGGAAATTTCTGGTAAAACAGGATTAGGAATTGATCTTTTGCTTGAAAAAGTATTGCTCGAGGCTGATATGCTGGAATTAACAGCTAATCCGAATAAACGCGCCGTAGGTACAGTTATCGAAGCAGCATTGGATAAAGGCCGTGGTATTGTCACTACCGTGCTGATCCAGGCCGGAACACTGAGAGTTGGTGATGCGATACTTGCCGGCGGATACAGCGGAAAGGTAAAAGCCCTGCATAATGAACGTGGTGTTAAGTTAGACCATGCCGGACCTTCAACACCTGTACAGGTGCTTGGTATGCAGGGTGCGCCAACATCAGGCGATAAATTCAACGTCATGGAAAGTGAAGTTGAAGCACGTCAGGTTGCAAATAAGAGATTACAATTACAGCGTGAGCAGGGACTACGTACCCAGAAACATATCACATTGGATGAGATTGGCCGCCGTCTGGCTATCGGTAACTTTAAGGAACTTAATGTTATCGTTAAAGGTGATGTGGATGGTTCAATCGAAGCATTATCCGATTCCTTGCTGAAACTGTCTACCGAGCAGATCCAGGTTAATATCATACATAAATCTGTGGGTCAGATCTCTGAATCCGATGTATTATTAGCTTCGGCTTCTGATGCGATCATCATTGGTTTCCAGGTTCGTCCTTCTGCAAGTGCACGTAAACTGGCTGAAGCAGAAAAGATCGATATCCGTCTTTATTCAATTATTTACGATGCCATCAATGAGGTGAAAGCCGCTATGGAAGGTATGCTTGATCCTGAATTTGAAGAGAAAATTACTTCGAATGTTGAAATTCGTGAGGTATTTAAGATCAGTAAAGTGGGTACAATTGCAGGTTGTATGGTGCTCGACGGAAAGATCACCAGAAACAGCAAAATCCGTATCATACGCGATGGTGTAGTTGTCTATACCGGAGAACTGGCTTCATTGAAGCGCTTTAAGGATGATGTGAAAGAAGTTGCAACCGGTTATGAGTGTGGTTTAAATATTCAGAACTTCAATAATATTGAAGTAGGTGATATCGTGGAATCATACGAGCAGGTTGAGGTGAAAAGAAAGTTATAATTTGAACAGATATAACTGGAAGCGATCTTTGTGATCGCTTTTTTTGTTTTGGTGAATGGTGTTAATTTCAAAAATCTGATCAGGCGTGGGTTTAAGAAAAGAATTCAGAAGGCTTAAAAGAGGTATTAAAATGAGACTTAATGCAGGCGACATTAAGCTGGAATTAGGCCGCATAGCTGATTATAAACACTTTACTATCGGATACGCTCAGGTGTTCGATAAACCTTTTAAATTTCATCACGGGCCAAGTTTTGCGGAATCCTATATTGAACTTTTTGAAACAGAAATTTATCGTTTCAAACCCAGCGCCGGTTCAGGGATCATTCTGGACTGCGGAGCAAATATGGGGCTGAGTGTCCTGTATTTTTCACTTAATTACCCGGATCATCATATTATTGCATTCGAACCTGACCCCGATATTTTCGCGATTCTGAAGGAAAATGTAGAGACTTTTGGATTGAAAAATGTGACACTTCACCAAAAAGCGGTCTGGACACAAACAGAAACCTTAAAGTTCTTTACTGATGGTGGAATGGGGGGCAGAGTAAATAATGAATACTCCCGGCAGGAACCCAAATTTATCGAAGCTGTTCCTTTACTTGATTACCTGACTGAAGACGTCGATTTTCTGAAAATTGATATTGAAGGAGCCGAAGATACTGTTTTGAAATATTGTGGTAAAAGTTTGCAGAATGCAAAACATATCTTCTTCGAGTACCATAATAATGTGAATTCAAAACAAACCCTGCATGAGCTCCTCTCATTGGTTGAGAGTTTAGGTTTCCATTATTATATCAAGGAATCAGCCACCCGAAAACGGCCTTTTGTAGATACCAGACTGATCTGTGAGAGTTTTGATATGGCAATTAATGTGTTCTGCTACAAAGAAAGACAAGTCTGATCTAATCCGAAAAGATTCTTCTGATTTTACCTCCCCACAGTTCTTTCAGTGTGAAATTCAGTTTACTGAGAACGTTTTTCTTGTTGATGCTGAATAGTATCCCGCGATTCTTATAGATCAGCTTCGCCAGCCCGAATGAAATATATTCCTCTTTGTTTTTTTGAAATTCAGCATAGAGATTGCGTATAAATTCGGGATTTTTATTCTTTGGATATTCAAGGCAGGACTTGATCCAGAGCATTTTTCGTTCATATTTCATTGCCGTACTGAGTGGATTTCTAAGCTTATTATCCCTCTTCCGTTTTAAAATATTCGTGTCAGCTTTCTGATGCTGCCGGTATTTGACAAGGCTTTCACTAATGAAATCTATGCTGCCCAGATTTGTAGCAACGTATCCCATCCACCAATCATGAAAGTAAGCATTCGGAAAAGGTAAGAGCTCATCTCTCAGCTCTTTTTTCATTAACACCGCATGCCCCGAAATACAGTTGAAGAACAGAAATACTTCCGGCTGTTCCCCCCGGTACAAATTCATAATATCCGACATCTTCCTGTGCAAAGATTGACCATTCTGGTCTACGAATTCGGAGTCGTGATATATCAGTAAATGATTGCCGATAGCTTTTACCTGCTTTTCGATCTTTTCCAAATCCCAGATATCATCCTGGTCTGATAAAGCAATAAAATCGCCATTACACAGCTGGAGTGCTTTTTCAAAATTTCTGATATAACCCAGGTTTTCCGGATTAACAAAAACTTGAATGAAGGGGTATTTAGCCGCATAATCCCTCAGAATGGTTAAGGTATTATCTGAGGAACAATCGTCAACTGCTATCAACTCAATTGCAGGGTAGCTTTGATTTATAATGGAATCCAGCTGTTCTCTTAAGTAAGCTTCTCCGTTATAGGTACATAAAGCTATAGAAACCAGTGCTTTATCATTCATTTCTATTCGTTGAATGTTTGCATTTCTATCAGTTTTTTATAAAGGCCATCCGCGCGGATCAGTTCATTATGGGTACCCTGTTCTTCAATTTTACCACTTTCCAGAACGATGATCTGATCGGCTTCTTGAATCGTACTCAGGCGGTGAGCAATGACAATAGAGGTACGATTTTTCATTAATTTTTTCAGTGCATTCTGAACTACTTTTTCTGATTCGGTATCCAGAGCTGAAGTAGCTTCATCAAGCAGAAGAATGGGTGGATTGGCAAGCACCGCTCTTGCAATGCAGATCCGTTGTTTCTGTCCGCCCGAAAGTTTCATCCCCCTGTCACCAATATTGGTTTGATACCCCTCTGAAGTATTGACAATGAACTCATGTGCATTCGCAATCTTAGCAGCTTCAGTAACTTCCTCCTGTGTAAATGATCTGCCAAAGGCGATATTATTGAAAATGGTATCATTGAAGAGGATAGATTCCTGATTCACAATCCCCATTAATGCTCTGACATCACGCATGCTGATATCCTTGATATTAACTCCATCCAGACAGATTTCACCAGTAGAAGGGTCCATAAATCTTGGTAAGAGATCCATGAGAGTAGTTTTTCCTCCTCCTGAAGGGCCGACTAAAGCAACTGTACTGCCCTTTAGAATTTTAAAATTGATCCCGTTTAATACTTCTTTTTCTCCATAAGCGAAAGAGACATTTTTCAACTCGATACATTCACTGAATGTAGTTTTTGAAACCGGGTTTGGTTTATCGGTTATGTTTTCGGGAGCATCAAGTAACTGGAAGACCCGCTCACCTGCCGAGATACCCTGAGAGATATTGCCAAACGCTTCTGAAATGGCTTTTGCAGGATTAATGATCTGTGAAAATATAATGATATAGCCAATGAATTCGGCTCCCTGCAGATCAGACCCTTCCTGAAGAATGAGAGTTCCGCCATAGAAGAGGAGTGCTGACACAGTGATCACTCCCATCATTTCCGAAACCGGGGAGGCAAGCAGAACCCGTCTTGCCAGTCTCCTGTGGATCTTACTTGTCCACATATTTATGGCATTGAATTTCTCCTGGATATAATTCTCAGCATTGAATGATTTAATAATCTTTACACCATTTAATCCTTCATCTATACTGGATACCAAAACCCCCAATGATTCCTGCGCAGCTGTTGCATGCTTCTTCAATCGTTTGACAATTACCGAAATGAGCAGGCCTGAAACTGGAATTAAGATCAGTGCAAAAAATGTCAGTTTGGCAGAAATAGTGAACAGGACAGCAAAGTTCAGAATAATGGCTATGGGCTCACGCAGAATAACCTGTATAGAGCGGATGATGGAGTCCTGAATGGTTACTACATCGGTCATGAATCTGGAAATAAGATCTCCTTTACGCTGGTTGCTGAAATACTGGATATCAATATCGGTGAGCTTTTTGAAAATGCTGCTCCTGATGCGGGTTACGATCACTAGCCTGAAATTCTCAATGACTCTTGCCGACAAATATTTAAACAGGTTGCTCAGAATCACCGAAATGACAATGGCAATGCTTACCATTTTTAAGGCTCCAACCTTGCCCGAAGTGTTGATGATGCTCTGGAAATAGTAATAAAACAAGTCCTTGAAATAGCTCAGACTTAAATCGAATGCAGGTGCCACAGCCAGGGCCTGTGCTCCTGTGTTCCCTGATTGATCAAATAAGAGCTCAAAAACCGGGATAAGCAATGTGAAATTGAGCAGACCGAATATGACACCCAGTACCGACGTGAAAAAAAATGGAACAGTAAATCTCCGGACAGGAGCAGCAAATGAGAAAAGTCGGAAAAAGGTCTTCATAAATTGATTTGTGAGACAAAGTTAATCATTTTGAAAGATGTCTAATTTCTTCTGTAAATGATTGTTTGTCCCTCAAGCATCTTATCCATTTTATTGATGACCTCATCAATGCTTGCAGTGCTATGACACCGGTTCATCAATTCGTTCATTTTTTTACGGGAATGTAATATGGGCTTTAAATTGCTTAAAAACATCCCAAAACTTTTATAGAAGTAGAATTTTAATCCTATCCACATGAAAAGCAGATCAATAAAGACAATTTGCAACAACCAAAAAATCAATCGCTTTCTGCTTAAATGTATGGCATGTACGAAAAGCCTGTTTCTAAAGAAGATCGCCTTAACCCAGTTTCGCGTACGGTAATTTTTGGTTGTTGAAGAATGATCGTGAATACAATGGCATTTTGGGTCATAATAACATTTCCAGCCTAATCTCCATGCTCTTAGCCCTAACTCAAAGTCTTCACAATAAAACGGTGAAAAAATTTCATCAAATCCTCCTATTTCTTGTAGTTTTTTGGTGTCTATTAAGGCATTTGCACCTGATAAATAAGCGGTAGGAGTAAGAAAATTCTCATCCTCTACGTGAAAAAAATTATTGGCTTTGATTTTAAATCCGGAGTATTTTAAAAATCTTGCAGTATCCTGTGTCTCACCATCCCGGGCTCCAATGATTTTACTCATTACACCAAAAGTATCCGGAAGATCAAAATATTTAAATTGAGTTTCAAAATAGCCGGTATTTAGCTCAATATCTGTGTTTAAAAGTAAGATCAGGTCCTTCTCTGCAATGGCAATGCCTTTATTGCAGGTCGTGGAAAAGCCATAATTGCGGGCGTTAACAATTAAAGTTATCAGAGGATAATTCTGGCTTATAAAAGCTACAGAACTATCTGTGGAGCAATCATCTATTATAATGATCTCAAAATCTGTTTTGGCACTGTTTAAAGCATCTAAAACAGAAGGCAGGTTTCGTCCCAGTAAGTGTCTGCCATTATAATTTGGTATAACTACAGATATACTTTTTCTTGCATTTGACTCCTTTGTCATTAAACGATTTTATAGTTTTTATATTCTCCGATTCTCCACTGCCACAGATCTTCGATTTTTTGTAAAACACGACGCCTCAGGCTCATTTTCTTTTTCAGAAGAGTTGGGTCAACCTGAAACTTCCAGTTACTGACCTCAATTCTCTTCTGCATAACGAGCGGGTGAGTACCTTCAAATCTGATCAGACGGTCGGCATTACCATAGTCAAATTGGTGAGTTTCCGGCAGGTGTTCATGTATCCAGGAATCTTCATGATAGAATTTATTAAAATTGCGAACCTTGTTTCCCAGACCTGCAGGGGGTTGGACCCAGCCATAATGATAAATATAGGCGTCTATAGGTTTCACCTTTATTTTTCTGTCATTCTTTCTAAATCCCTGTGCATCCCGGTAGGAATGAACCCCGGGATCGAATTTTAAAATCCTGACCTCGTTTCTATACCATCTTCTTGAGGAAGCTATAAAATCATAAGAGCCATAAAAATGAAGGTATTTAAATAAAAGGCCTTCAACATTTTTCTTGTTCAGATTCTCTTCCATTGCTTTTTTTATCACAGGAAGATAGTTTTCATGAACACATTCGTCGCCCTGAATATAAAATGCCCAATCGGTATCTTTTGAAATCGCAGCATATGCTTTATCAGTTTCCTGTGCGAATGTTTTCCCGCCTTCGCGGATGCTTTCATCCCATACGGTATGAATGATTTTTATTTTTGGTGAACCTATACTGTCAATAAGCTCCTGTGTATTGTCTGTAGAATCACCAATAGCAATTACAAATTCATCGCAGACTGGCAAAATAGAAAGAATAGCCTGAACAACAGGGTAGTCATTTTTAACAGCATTACGAATGAATGAAAAACCTGTAACTTTCATTTTAGCAGAATATCGGGCAAAGTTAATAAAAGTAGCTTCTTTTGCTTAATGTGACCGAATTGTAAAATGAAATTAAAAACAACTTACTTTGTATCATGGAGCTAAACAAGCCTAATAATTCCGTTCTGCTCAAAGATTTTAGAAAATTGGCCAGAGAGTTAACCCTGGTTGAAAACGATTTGCCCGGTGCGGAGGAGCTGTTAAGGGGTCTCAGAACTTTTAATACTCCGGTAATAGGTATCACTGGTCCTCCGGGTGCCGGTAAAAGTACACTGGTCAATGCCATGATCAATCAATTGACGGCGGGTGGTAAGCGTGTTGCTGTCCTTGCCATCGATCCGACTTCCCCCTTCAACCTGGGCTCATTGCTTGGTGATCGGGTACGGATGGGAGAGCAGTTCAATAAGCCAGATGTTTTTATCCGCTCACTGGCTACCAGGGGTTCATTAGGGGGCTTATCCGGTAAAACGATTGAGATGTGCGATGTTCTTAAATCTGCCGGTTTTGATTATATTCTGGTCGAAACAGTGGGTGTAGGTCAGTCGGAAGTTGAGATAGCCGGACTTGCTGACATCAGTATTGTAGTGCTTGTTCCTGAGTCGGGTGATGAGATCCAGAATATGAAATCAGGGTTAATGGAGATTGCTGACATTTTTGTTGTAAATAAATCGGACCGGGAAGGGGCCGATTTTTTCGCCAATAATTTAAAAAAACTTGTTCATCAGAGACCTCAGCTTATTCCGGTTATCAGTACAGTAGCTGATAAATCAGTTGGAATTGAGGAACTTATGAGGGCAATTGCAGATCAGCCGATAAAAGAAAATTCCCGCCGTGCATTTTTACTTGCAGAGAAAGCCTGGAATCTGATTCAGCATAAAAAGATGAAGAATGTCAATAAACATCGGCTTCAGCAAGATATTATCATAGCCTCAGCAAGTGCTGATTTTAATATTTATTGCTTTATTGACTCGATTCAATAGAGTTCTAAGTATTCATTATCTCTTCGATCTCTTCAACCTCAACCGGAATATCAGCCATCAGGTCAATATTGCCGTTTGGGGTAATCAGAATATTATTCTCAATCCGGATTCCCAGACCCTCCTTTGGAATATAAATTCCGGGCTCGCAGGTTAGAAGATTTCCAGCTTCAAAAGGTTTATACCTGCTGGCAAAATCATGGACATCCAATCCCAAATGGTGCGAGGTACCATGCATAAAATATTTTTTGTAAAGAGGCATTTTGGCATCCTGTTTAGCAATATCCTGTTTATCCAGTAAACCAAGCTGAATCAGTTCATATTCAACCACCTTGCCAACTTCATCATGGTATTCATTCCATATAGTTCCGGGTAAAAGAAGTTTTTTTGCTTCTTTCATAATACGGAGTACTGCGTTATAAACCTCTTTCTGACGTTTGTTAAATCGCTGGCTAACCGGTACCGAACGACTCATATCAGCATTGTAATTAGCATATTCGGCGCCAAAATCGAAGAGTATCATATCCCCATCCCTACAGATCTGGTTATTATCATTGTAATGAAGGATATTGGCATTCTTGCCGGAAGCGATGATAGGGTGATAGGCATGCCCGGTAGCTCTCTGCCTGATAAATTCATGAATGATTTCAGCCTCAATTTCGTATTCCGCTACCCCTGGTTTTATGAATTTCAGAACCCTTATAAAAGCGTCTCTGGTAATATTACAGGCTTTTTGGGTGAGTTCAATCTCAATTTCTGATTTTACAGGACGCAGATCGCGCATGATCAGTGCAGCCCGTTCATAACGGTGCAAGGGATACAGGGCTTTCAGTTTTTCAATGAAACGAATATCCCGGTATGGAACCTGATGAGCATAACGGTCGTTCTCATTGGTATTGAGACAGATGGTGTCTGCATAGTTTATTACGGCTGGCAGGATATTCCAGAATTCATCAATCCAGTAAATAGTATTAATGCCGGAAATGTTTTTTGCTTCCTGAATGGTCAGTTTATGACCTTCCCAAACTGCAATGTGTTCATTTGTCTGTCTTAAAAACAGTACTTCTTTGTACAAAGGATTTGGACAATCAGGAAATAAAAATAAAATACTTTGTTCCTGATCTATTCCGCTCAGGTAAAAAAGATCTGCATTTTGTTTAAATGTATGGGTCTGATCACCGCTTCTGGGAAATTCATCACTGGAGTGAAAAATGGCTATAGCGTTTGCTGACAGCTTTATTGTGAAATTTTCTCTGTTTTTTTGGAAAAGTTGCCTGTTAATGCAAGGGTATTTCATAATTAAAGAATATAATTTTGTGCTCAGAGAAACAATTTATGACGTATTTTTGTTAAATAAAATAATTGGAACAGTATTTGATTATTTGCACAAGTCAAACTTATCACTATTTTTGTGTAAATTACACTAATGAAATTTGTTAACCTTTAAAACAACAATTATGAATTATTCTACATTAAAGAAAGCCATCGTGTTTTCATTAGTAGCAGCCTTAGGCCTCAGTGAGGTTTCTTTAGCGCAAGATGCTACGAGCTCTTCAGCCAAGGTATTTGGCGGTAGAGGCCAGTATAGAACCTGGAGTTTTGGTGTCAATGCAGGAGTATTAGCACCTGTTGTTGCTATTGGTGGAACTGATGACTTTACTAACTGGAGTCCATCTTTAGGATATGGTCTTACTTTAAGAAAGCAAGTAGATCATTTCTTCGGAATTCAACTTGCTTACCATGGCGGAGAGCTTAGGTATGATAATGATGGCGCCACAGTTAACCTGGGATTAGGTCCACGTACTGACGGAGTTACACAAATCAGCCATGCATTAGACCTTACAGGTATTGCTAACGTAGGTTCAATTGATTTCCTTAAAAGAGAAAACGCAGTTAATTTCAACTTAAAAGCTGGTTTTGGTTATGGTGCTTACCACTGGAAAGAAATTAACCCTAACTCAACTCCTGCAAAAGGAACTTATGGCCCTGACAGAGATCGCAACAACATCCGTAACATGTATGTTCCGGTTGGTGCTGGTATCAAATTCAAGGTTTCTGAGCGTGTTAACTTCGATCTTGGTTACACCATGAACTTCCTTGATGCTGATGACCTTGATGGTACAAAAGGAAAAGGTTTCACAAAAGATAAATGGTCTTATACTTCAGCTGGTGTTGAATTCTCTTTGGGTTCTTCAGCTAAGCCAAACCTGGACTGGGTTAACCCAGTTGCCTTAATGTATGATGAATTAAAAGACCCTACATTACGTCAGGAAGTTGAGGCATTAAAAGGTCGTGTAAGTGCTCTTGAAGCTGCTGATCTGTTAAAAGATTCTGATGGTGACGGTGTTGCTGATAAATTAGACAAGTGCCCTAATACTCCTGCAGGAATTAAGGTTGATGGTTCAGGATGTCCTTTAGATGTTGATGCTGATGGTATTCCTGATTCAAAAGATGCTTGTCCTACTGTTAAAGGTACTGCTGAATTAAACGGATGTCCTGCTATTGTTAGCGGTCCTTCTCTTCCAATTCAGTTTGAGTTTAACTCTTCAGTGCTGAGAACTTCAGCGTATTCAATTCTTGATGGCTTGGCTTCTTCATTGAAAGCAAATTCTTCTGCTGTTGTTCAGTTAGACGGACATGCTTCTGCTGAAGGTACCGATGAGTATAACATGACTTTATCAAGAGACAGAGCTAATTCAGTAAAAACTTACCTGGTTAACGCTGGTATCTCTTCTAACAGAATCGCAATTACTGCATATGGCGAAAGCCGTCCGGTTGCATCTAATGCAACTGAAGCAGGACGTTCCCAAAATCGTCGTGTTGAGATCAAACAACAATAAACAATACTGTATTTAAGCATATTGTAAAAAAAGAGTCCCGATTATCCGGGACTCTTTTTTTATTTAATACTTTTGTTGTATGTATTTTTTTAGAAAGCAAGATCCGAACAGGCCTTCCAGCTTCAATCTGAAGGTAATGCACATTATAAATACCACGGCTATCATCTTATTTCTTGGAGGCATCATTTATAAGTTGCTGGAGTGGTATGTGTTCTGAGATTCAGGATATTAATCTTATGGAGTTAATCCGAATTTTATTCTTAATACGTCAAAAATGAAATCTATCATCTACACTGAAAGGGCTCCCGCGCCAATCGGACCATACAGCCAGGCAGTTCAGACGGGTAATATGCTGTTCATCTCCGGGCAGATCCCGATTGATCCTGAAACAAATCAGCTGGTTACAGGAACCATTGGCGACGAAGCCAGAAGAGTTATGCAGAATCTGGAGGCACTGCTTTCAACTGCCGGTTTCTCATTCCAGAATGTAGTAAAGACCACCATATTTTTAAGTGACATGAATCATTTTGCAGAAGTAAATGAAATCTATGGTTCTTACTTCCATTCAGATTTTCCTGCAAGAGAGACTGTTGCTGTTCTGGGACTGCCAAAAAATGTAAATGTGGAAATCTCTTTAATTGCTGTTAAGGCCTGATATTGAAAGCCGGCCGACTGAAATATTTTTTAGCCGCAATTTCTGCCGTGGTAATATGGGGCTTTTTTTCAATCCCGCTTCGTAAGCTTCAGCATTATTCATCTGATGAAATTTTATACTACAGGATATTTACTTCTCTGGTATTAACCTGGACTTTTATTGCCTTGTTTCGTAAAAAGCAGGTCAGATCTGACCTGGTTAACTTCTATTCAGAAGATCGGGCGGGCCGTAAAAAAGTTATTGCAATGAGTTTACTTTCAGGAGTCTTAATCAGTGGAAACTGGTTCACCTATATCTATGCTGTGAATAATGTTAATTTAAAATCAGCTGCTTTTGCCTATATGGTATGTCCGCTGATCACTGCTTTGGGCGGCTTCCTGATTCTTAAAGAAAAACTCTCCGGCCTTAAGCTCATTGCACTCGGAATTGCCTCGGTCAGTATTTTAATACTTGCACAGGGTTCCCTTAGAGATGTATTGTGGTCTGTATTTGTGGCAGCTCTGTACAGCTTCTTTCTGATCACCCAAAAGTCAATGAGCCGCATGGATAAGTTTAATATGCTGGGGGTCCAGCTATTGATTGCTGCCACATTGATGCTGCCATTTTTTATTGCCAGCTTTAAGGCATTCCCAGCCGATCTTTACTTCTGGACTGACATTGTAATCATTTCAATTTTCTTTACCATTATTCCGCTTTTTCTCAGTCTGTATGCACTGATCGGGATGCCTTCCTCAACATTGGGAATCATTATTTATCTCAACCCGATTGTTGCTTTTGCAGTGGCATTTTTCTATTTTCACGAAGGAATTAGTCTGCATCAGTTATACGCCTATTCCCTGTTACTGGCAGCGGTAGTCGTTTTTAACTGGGATACGATCAAAGAGATATTTTTTAAAATTCCGGATGCACGAGAACCGGGAATTACCCCTTAAACGGATTGGCAGAACAGATCTTAAAAACTCCGGTTGAGTATTTAAAAGGTGTGGGTTCTCAGCGCGCTGAGATACTTAGGAAGGACCTTGGGATATCTACTTACGATGATCTTCTGCATCACTACCCTTTCCGTTATATTGACAGGACCCACTTTTATAAGATCAGGGAACTTAATCCTGACCTTCCTGCTGTTCAGATCCTTGGGAGGATCATATCAAAAGAGATCCTTGGCGATAAACATACCAAAAGGCTTGTAGCCCGTTTCAGGGATGATACCGGCAGCATTGAACTGGTTTGGTTTCAAAGCATCCGCTGGATTGACAAGATCATTCAACCGGGCTCAGTGTTTGTTGTTTTTGGAAAGCCGGTTATTTTTAACGGACATTTTTCGATCTCTCATCCTGAGCTTGAAATCTATCAGCCCAATGCCGAGAACAAGGGAAATCTTAGCCTGCAGCCGGTTTATAGTTCTACGGAGAAATTAAAGCAGTTCAATTTTGACAGCAAAGGCCTTCAACGGGCTCAGGCTGCACTTATTGATCAGGTGATCAGGCAGATTGAAGAAACACTCCCGGAGTATATTCTCAGTAAGCATCAGCTGATTAGCAGGCAGAAAGCACTTTATAATATTCATTTTCCAGAAAATACGGATATTCTGAAGGCAGCAGAACAGCGCCTCAAATTTGATGAACTGTTTTTTATACAGCTAAAGCTTTTGCGAAGCAAGCTGGTGCGTACTCAGAAATTTAAGGGGGCTGTCTTTAATAATGTTGGAGATAATTTCAATACCTTTTATTCAGAAAAATTACCTTTCAGGCTTACGGATGCTCAAAAACGGGTAATTAAGGAAATACGGCAGGATACCCAGCGTGGAGTACAGATGAACCGTCTGCTTCAGGGAGATGTGGGAAGCGGTAAGACAGTGGTTGCTCTGATGATCATGCTTCTTGCTATAGATAATGGTTATCAGGCCTGTATCATGGCTCCTACAGAGATTCTTGCGCAACAGCATTATTTATCGATTAAGAGTCTTTTAGGCGAGGATTTTGTCAGTGTTGAAATACTGACAGGCTCAACCCTTAAAAAGGCAAGGACGATCCTGCATCGGCGTCTGGAGAATGGAGAATTGAATATTCTGGTTGGCACACATGCATTGATAGAAGATGCTGTTAAATTTCAAAATCTGGGGCTGGTGGTAATTGATGAACAGCATCGTTTTGGGGTTGAACAGCGGGCTAAATTATGGCGTAAGAACGTAATCCCGCCGCATGTACTGGTTATGACAGCCACTCCAATTCCCCGTACTTTAGCCATGACCTTATATGGTGATCTTGATATTTCGGTGATCAATGAACTGCCGGCAGGAAGAAAACCTATAAAAACGGTTCATTTATACCACAGCCAGCGTTTGCGGATGTTTGGCTTTATGCGTGAAGAGATCGCCAAAGGCAGGCAGATCTATATTGTTTATCCACTGATCAAGGAAAGTGAAAAACTTGATCTTTTATACCTTGAGGCAGGTATTGAAGCGATCTCCAATGAGTTTCAGCTTCCTGAATATCGGATCAGTATTGTGCATGGCAAGTTATCTGCAAAAGAGAAGGCTGCTGAAATGCAGCGTTTTGTAAAGGGGGAAACGCAGATTATGGTTGCGACTACTGTGATCGAGGTGGGTGTCAATGTGCCTAATGCCAGTGTGATGATCATTGAAAATGCTGAGCGGTTTGGTTTATCTCAATTGCACCAGCTGCGAGGAAGAGTTGGCCGGGGAGCGGAACAATCTTTTTGTATATTGATGTCGGGAAATAAGCTAAGTCAGGATGCAAAAATCAGATTGGATACTATGGTAAGGACCAATGATGGTTTTGAGATCGCAGAGATTGATCTTCAGCTCAGGGGGCCCGGGAACATTGAAGGGACGCAGCAAAGCGGCGTGCTTGATCTGAAACTGGCGGATCTCTCCATGGATCAGAAGCTTTTAGCCGAAGCCAGGCAAACGGTTATACAGGTGCTTGGGGATGATCCGGAATTGAAAAATAAAGCTAATCTGCTGTTAAGACAATATTTTGAAAAAAAATCAGGTGGAATCAGTTGGGACAAAATCTCATAAAGAAATTAATTTAATATGAAAGAAATTAATTTATACAAAACGAAATTTTTTAAAACCCTTCTTCCGGTACTATTCCTCGGAAGTTCCTTGTTTGCTCAAAATAAAGATTCACTTATGCTTCGAAGGATATTTGACGAGGCTTTAGAGAATGGACATGCTTATAAAAATCTTGAATATCTCTGTAAAAAAATAGGCCCGAGACTCAGCGGATCTGCAAATGCACAGAAATCTGTTGAGTGGACAAAGAAATTAATGGAAGATTATGGCTTTGATAAGGTATATCTGCAGGAGTTGATGGTTCCTGTCTGGGAGCGTGGTGCAAAGGAAGTTGCCTATATCCTTGAAGGGAAAACAAAAATTCCTGTACCCGTTGCTGCACTTGGAGGTTCAATCGCTTGTCCGGCGACCGGAATCATAGCACAGATCATCGAAGTGCAAAACTTTGAAGAGCTCAAAAGCCTGGGAGAGCAGGCGGTGAAGGGTAAAATCGTGTTTTTTAACCGCCCGTTTGATCCAAAGAAGTACAATACTTTCGAGGCTTATGCGGGTGCTGTAAATCAGCGGGGGCAGGGTGCTGCTGAAGCTGCAAAACTGGGTGCTATTGGCGTAATTATTCGTTCCATGTCAACCATTGTTGATGATTTTCCGCATACCGGCGGAATGCGTTATCAGGAAGGGGTTCAAAAGATTCCTGCAGCAGCAATCAGTACGAAAGCAGCAAACCTTCTCAGTCAGAAATTAAAGCTTAAAAAGTTGCCGGCCATACAATTCTATTTTAAGCAAAACTGCAGGACGCTGCCTGATGCGGTTTCCTATAATGTAATCGGTGAGCTTCGCGGAAGCGAAAACCCGGAAGGAATTATTACAGTGGGCGGGCACCTTGACTCATGGGATTTGGCTGAAGGAGCTCATGATGATGGTACAGGTGTGATGCAATCTGTTGAAGTACTTCGAATATTCAAGGCCCTGGGCATTCGTCCTAAAAATACCATTCGGGTGGTGATGTTTATGAATGAAGAAAACGGATTACGCGGTGGTGCTAAATACGCAGAGATAGCCAGGCAGAAGAATGAAAAACATATTGCTGCCATGGAATCTGACGATGGCGGATTTACGCCACGCGGATTTTCTATTGAAAGTGCCCCGGAAGCTCTGGCTCATTTTTCTAAATGGAAGCCTCTTCTTCAGCCCTATCTTGTGGATGATCTTGACAGTGGAGGTAGCGGAGCCGATATCGGTCCACTGCGTGCTATTTCCGGAACAGTTCTGATCGGCTTCAGACCAGATTCGCAGCGATATTTTGATTTGCATCACTCTGGGAATGACGTGTTTGAAAACGTAAACAAGCGCGAACTGGAACTTGGAGCTGCTTCAATGGCCAGCATGATCTACCTGATTGATCAATACGGCACACGATAATTCTAAGTATGGATCCCACTGTATATCATTAAAATGAGTGAAAACAGGCCGCAGGGGCCAAAAGAGATCCCTATATCGCAATGCGTTTTCCGGAATTCCGTTCCTATCTGGCCATGCGTTTTCTATTTACTTTTGCCTATCAGGTACAGGCTGTTGTAGTTGGATGGCATATTTATCAGCTAACCAAAGATCCGCTTTCATTGGGGCTTATAGGTTTGGCAGAGGCTATTCCTTCAATAACGGTAACACTCTATGGAGGATATATTGCCGATAAATCGGATAAGAAAAAGCTCATGGTCTGGATTATCCTTGCGATGTTGCTTTCAAGTTTTGTGCTGGCAGTAGTTACCAGCCCGGAAGGACTGGAGTATCTGGGGCAAAAATCAGTCATTTTAATCATGTATCTGATGATTTTTTTTGTGGGACTTGCCAGAGGTTTTTACTCACCTACAGCCTTTACTTTAATGGCTCAGATCATCCCCAGAGATCATTATGCCAATTCATCAACCTGGAACAGTGGAATATGGCAGGTGGCTTCGATCATGGGGCCGGCTGTTGGCGGATTACTGTATGCATTTAGCGGTATTACTGCCTGTTTTGTAGTGATCGTTAGTTTGATGGCCATGGCTTTGGGTTGTATTGTCTTTTTTGTCAAGAATTATCCTCCCCAGTTTGTTCCGAGAGAAAATATATTTAAAAGTCTTTCTGAGGGTATCAAATTTGTCTTTAATAATAAGATGATTCTGGGTGCACTGAGTCTGGATATGTTCTCCGTATTTTTTGGGGGTGCAGTTGCATTGATGCCTATCTTTGCTCATGATATTTTGAAGGTAGGTTCTGAGGGTCTTGGATTTATGCGTGCTGCACCTGCAGCGGGTGCAGTGATCACAATGTTTATCATGGCCAGATACCCGCCAATGAACAAGCCCTGGAGAAATCTGCTTTTAGCGGTTGCCGGTTTTGGCCTTTCTATTATTTGCTTTGGTCTTTCACGTAATTTTTACCTGTCTTTAGTATGTCTTTTCTTCGAAGGTGCATTTGACAGTGTTAGTGTAATTATCCGGTCAACAATATTACAGTTGCTTACACCCGAAGAAATGCGTGGAAGAGTTTCGGCTGTTAACGGTATGTTCATTAACTCATCGAATGAGATCGGAGCATTTGAATCAGGTGCTACAGCAAAGCTGATGGGAACAATACCATCAGTTCTTTTTGGAGGTACAATGACTTTGCTTATTGTGTTCTTTACTTATCTGAAAACCAGGAAGCTTGTTCCTTTGGGGCTGAAGCAAATTAACAGAGATTAGATTCTGTTTGTTCTTCCAGCTACAAAATAGATAATAGCGCCCAATACTGGTGCGATCAGGATCACGATGAGCCAGAGTAATTTGGTATTTGTGGGTTTATTGCTCCTGAACAGGTCAAGCAGGGTGTACACAATCAGAACTGCCCAGAGAATTCCAAACAGGAAGCGGAAGATATTTCCGATAAAAAGAAGAATTGTTAATGTGATCATAATGCTTTTTGTTTACGTCCCCAGAATAAATAAACTACAGCTCCCAGGTACGGAGCTATCAGAATAAAGGTGATCCAGAGAAATTTCTGACCTGTACTGAGATACCTTGACCTTAGCGTATCGAAGATTGCAAATGGAATAATGAGCAGAAGTGCTATGATGGCGAAAGCAACCATGAGCCATTCCCAAAAACCAAAACCGGAGGTGATTTCTGAAACCATACGAAAAGTTAATGTTCATCCATGTCTGTACAATTCTGGCCATGGTTCTGAATTAAATATACAAAATTCTCTAAACTTCAGCATTGTATTTCTCACCAATCTGCTGACGCCACATGGCAAAGTATAGTCCTTTTTCTGCGATGAGCTCTTCATGCTTACCCGATTCGATGATATGTCCTTTTTCAAGTACAAAGATATTATCAGCATGCATAATGGTTGAGAGGCGATGGGCGATCAGAATGGTAATATGATCCTGAATCACAGACACATCACGTATGGTTTCTGTAATCTCCTCCTCAGTAATTGAGTCAAGAGATGAAGTAGCCTCATCAAATACCAGAATATTTGGTTCACGAAGAAGTGCTCTGGCAATGGATAAACGCTGTTTCTCACCTCCCGATACCTTTACCCCACCTTCGCCAATCACAGTATCCAGGCCTTTATCGGCACGTGCCAGCAGGTTCTGACAGGCTGCTCTGTGCAATACGCGCATGCAATCCTCATCGCTGGCATCAGGACGGACAAAGAGCAGATTTTCACGGATGGTACCTGAAAATAACTGCGTATCCTGGGTTACAAAACCGATTTTTTCACGCAGTTCATCCAGATCAATGTCGGTTCCGGGAACATCATTATAAAGTACCTGTCCGCTTTCAGGATGGTATAAACCTACCAGAAGTTTTACTAAGGTGGTTTTTCCGGATCCTGATGGTCCGACAAATGCGATGGTCTGACCCTTCTTTGTTTCGAAAGAGATATTTTCCAGAGCGTAGCGGTTTGCCGACTGATGTTTAAAGCTAACCGATTTAAATTTAAGACTGGTAATCCGGCCAAGGACTTTCGGTTTCAGTGGTTTTTTCTCTTTTTGGGTATTTAATATTCCTTTGAAATTATCGAGAGAAACCTCAGTCTCACGATAAATATTGATGATATTTCCAAGTTCCTGCAATGGGCCGAAAATGAAGAAGGAATAGATGAAAAGGGAGAAAAACTCTCCTACACTGATTCTACCTGCGAATATCAGGTAAAGCATCAGCAGGAGGATCATGTTACGCAATAAGTTGACCAGGGTGCCCTGAATAAAACTCAGACTGCGTACATATTTAACTTTTTTAAGCTACAGTTTTAAGATCTTATCTGTGGTATTACTCAGACGTTTGATTTCCTGACTGGAGAGCCCAAGGCTCTTGACCAGCTCAATATTGCGCAGAGATTCGGTAGTTGACCCGGCCAGGGCAGTGGTTTCACTGACAATAGTTTTTTGAACAATTTTAATTTTTTTACTCAATACAGAACTGATCACACCCAGAATCGGGATAACTGAAATGTAGACCACAGCGATCGACCAATGGATATTGATCGCATAAACAAAAACAAATGTTACTCCTACCAGAGAGGTAAACACAATATTGATGAGTGCAGTGATTAACTTTTCGGTATCAGTTCTTACCTTTTGAAGGATTCCCAGGGTTTCGCCGCTTCGCTGATCTTCAAATACAGAATAAGGCAATTCGAGCGAATGGGCCAGTCCGTCTGAATAGATCTTTGCTCCGAGGCGCTGAGTGATCACATTCACATAATAGTCCTGGAAGTTTTTAGCTATCCGCGAGACCATAGCTACACCCATGGCTGCCAGAATAAGTAAGCCGGCACCTTTAAAGAACTCTCCGGTGGTGTATTCCTGATACCGGGTAACATAAGTATCGATGATCTTCCTGAAGATCCAGGGATCAAGCAGAGAAAAAATCTGATTAATGGCTGCCAGAAGTAGCGCCAGGGCAATAAGCCCTTTGTAATTTTTTAGATAATTTGCTAATAGTTTCATTTTGTCTCTAAATTAAGAAAGGGAACAATGCGTAAGCCCTATTCCCTTTCTTTTTACAATCATATTAAGATCAGACGGTCATGATATCTTTTTCCTTGACCTCCATCAGGCGGTCAATTCGCAGGATACAGGAATCAGTCAATTTTTGTACATCACTTTCTCCGGCTTTGATCTCATCATCAGACACTCCTTCAGATTTCGAACGTTTGATCTTCTCATTTGCATCTTTTCGGATGTTTCTGACAGCAATTCGTCCTTTTTCTGCTTCTTCTTTCACCTTTTTTACCAGATCACGGCGGCGTTCTTCTGTTAACGGCGGAACATTCAAACGGATCACCACACCATCATTCTGAGGGTTAAGTCCAATATTAGCTTCCATAATGGCTCTTTCTATTGGCACAAGCATGGTTTTTTCCCATGGCTGTACCACTATGGTACGAGCATCAGGCGTGTTGACAGTACCGATCTGGTTCAATGCGGTTGGCGTTCCATAGTAGTCAACAAAGATTCCGTCAAGCATGGAAGGCATTGCTTTTCCGGCACGTATCTTTACCAGTTCATTATCACAAAACTCAATGGCTTTCTCCATATGAGCTTTGGCATCATCTAATTGTTTCTTTATAAGCTCGTTCATAATATCTCTGTTCGATCTGTAAAAATAATTAAATTCCTGTTATTCTAAGGTTTTAAAGCTTTACAAATAATCTGACCAGCGGGGATCTTAGCCCTTTACCAATGTACCGATTGGCTCACCTTCAGCAAGGCGCATAAAATTGCCCGGTTTATTCATGTCGAATACAATGATGGGGAGGTTGTTTTCCTGACATAAGGTAAAGGCAGTCATATCCATTACATTCAGGTTTTTTTGGTAAACTTCGTTGAAAGTGATCTCTTCGTATCTGCTGGCATCAGGATCTTTTAGAGGATCTGAAGTATAAATTCCATCTACACGGGTACCTTTCATCACTACATCCGCATTGATTTCCACAGCTCTTAATGAGGCCGCGGTATCTGTTGTAAAGTATGGATTTCCTGTTCCTGCACCGAAGATTACGATCCTGCCTTTCTCAAGGTGGCGTACCGCACGGCGGCGGATAAACGGCTCGCAGATCTGCTCCATTTTAATGGCAGTCAGTAAACGTGTTTTCACCCCGGTTTTCTCCAATGCATCCTGAAGGGCCATGCTGTTGATCACAGTGGCCAGCATACCCATATAATCAGCCTGTACACGATCCATTCCTGCTTTTTCTGCACTAAGTCCGCGGTAAATATTGCCACCACCAATCACCAGCGCAATTTCTATCCCTTTAGCATGAACGGCTTGAATATCTTTAGCATATTGAGCTACACGGTCAATATCGATACCGTATTGTTTTTCGCCCATTAATGCTTCACCGCTTAATTTTAACAGGATACGTTTGTACTTCATGGAGATAAATTTTATAAAGTTATTAAAATATTTTAGTTCAGAATACCCGAGAGATAGGTACTGTGATGTTGAAGGTCTTTGTTGAATATAATGATATCAGCACGGTAGCCTGCCTTTAATAGTCCGCGTTCATGATCTTTCATTAATTGTGCAGGGTAGGTCGAAGCCATACGCAGGGCTTCTTCTAAAGGAATACCGACTTTAAAAACACAGTTTTCAACGGCTTTGAGCATGGTCAGACATGAACCCGAAAGTGTTCCGTCGGGCATAGTATAGCGGTCGCCGGTAAACACATGCTGATAAGCTCCTTCATGGGCTTCAGTAACAGCGTCTGTGATCAGAAACAATCGATCGCCCAGTTCGCGCTTGGCCAGTTCGATCATCGGGAAACTAACGTGGACCCCGTCGGCTACTATGCTGGTATATGGCTTTATTTTGAAAATAGCAGGCACCAGTCCCGGCTCCCGGTGATGGATTGGCGGCATGGCATTGTAAAGATGAGTAGTTGCCTGTACTGGATTATTTAAAAACGATAAGGCTTCTTCATAGCTGGCATTACTATGTCCTGCCGAAATGATTATATTATTGGAATAAAGATAATTCAGTAATTCGCTGTCCTGAAGTTCAGGGGCTATGGTCATCATTTTCAGCTCGCCTTCAGCTCGTTCCACCCAGTTTTTGATCTCTGCCAGGGTTCCTTTTTTGATCAAATCTTCAGGATGTGCTCCTTTTCGTTTCGCATTCAGATAAGGACCTTCCAGATGCAGTCCGAGAAAATTGCCTTTTGCCTTGCTGCGATATTCTTTTGCAGCATCAATTGCTTTTAACACTACCTTATCGCTGTTGGTACCTGCTGTGGCAAAAAATCCGGTTGTTCCCTGAGACAGCAGATCCTTTTCCATCTGTTCAAGTCCTTCCGTATCAGGAATACCACCAAATAGTTTTCCGCCGCTTCCATAGATTTGGAGATCTATTAAGCCGGGAGCAATTGTTAATCCATGAAGGTCTGTGATTTCGAAACCGGAAGGAACCTGATCAGGATCGGTAATTGAATGAATATGGCCATTACTTATTAAGAGGGCTTTATTTTCCAGTCTTTCTTCTCCGGTAAATATGCTGGCATTGATAAGTGCTTTGTTCATAGCGCAAAAAAATAAAGGCAAAAAAAAATCCTCTCCATTTTGGAGAGGATTAAAATATTAAGCTCCTAACTGAACCCGTTTGAATGCGGTGACGGTGAGGCCTTTATCTACATCATTTAAAAACTGGGCTACAGTTTTAGAGGAGTCTTTTACAAACTCCTGATTTAATAAAGTTGAGTCTTTATAAAATTTATTCAGTTTACCTGCTGCGATCTTTTCAACCATTTCTTCGGGTTTACCTTCTGCACGAATCACATCTTTAGCGATTTCAAGTTCTCTTTCGATAGTTTTTGAATCCACATCACCTTTATCAATAGCAACCGGGTTCATAGCAGCGATCTGCATGGCAACATCTTTACCAACTTCATCGGCACTTGCAGGATTGGCGCTCAAAGCAACCAATACGCCTAAGCGGTAGTTTCCGTGAATATAAGCGATCACTTTCTCTCCTGTGACACTTTCGAATTTAGAAACACCAACTTTTTCGCCGATCTTACCGATTTGGGAAATGATGGTATCAGCTAATTTTTCGCCATTCAGCTCAAGACCGAGCAATTCTTCTAATGAAGAAGGGTTTTTCGCGATTGCCAAATCAGCAATGCTATTTGCAAAGGCTACGAAATCGGCGTTTTTTGCCACGAAGTCGGTTTCACAATTGAATTCAACAATCACACCGCGTTTTCCGTCGGTTGTTGTTTTTGCAATAACTACTCCTTCATTTGATTCACGATCCTGACGGCTAGCTGCAACTTTTGCACCTTTTTTACGCAGGTAATCAATAGCCGCTTCAAAATCACCGTTAGCTTCGGTTAATGCTTTTTTGCAATCCATCATACCGGCACCGGTTTGCTGGCGTAATTTGTTTACATCTGCGGCAGTAATTTGTACTGTAGACATGTTATTTCCTTTATTTAATACAGGACCACAATGCATGTGACCCTGTAATTTTTTGTAAACTATAAATTTTATCGTCATCCTCGCGAAAGCGGGGACCCCCTGAATGAAGCAGGGATTAAATTGGAGATTACTCTTCGCTCTTCGCTTCAGGCTCAGCTTCAACTGCTACACCTTCAGGACTTGTAGCCTTACGGGTACGCTTGCCAGGAGTTGCCGCTTCATCTTTAGCCTCGCCTTCAGTGTCAACTTTAGCTTTTGCAGCTGCAGCTTCTTTATCAGCTTCTTCTTCCTTCTCACGCTTACGCTCATCTAATCCCTCGTGTATCGCTTTCATGATTACGTCAGTAATTAATGTAATTGATTTTGTAGCGTCATCATTTGCCGGGATTGGGAAGTCGATGTTTGACGGGTCAGAGTTGGTATCAACCATTGCAAAAGTAGGGATGTTTAATTTCATCGCCTCTGCAACAGAGATATGCTCTTTCTTTACATCAATAATGAATAATGCTGCAGGTAAACGATTCAGATCAGCGATACCTCCAAGAAGTGCCTCTAATTTGATACGCTCACGCTGGATCATTAATTTTTCTTTTTTCGATAATACATCAAAAGTGCCGTCTTTAGTCATCTTGTCGATGTTAGACATCTTTTTGATCGATTTACGAACTGTAGCAAAGTTAGTTAACATACCACCTAACCAACGCTCGGTTACGTAAGGCATGTTTACAGAACGAGCCTGTTCAGCAACAATATCTTTCGCTTGTTTCTTGGTAGAAACAAATAAGATTTTACGACCCGATTTTACGATTTGTTTGATCGCAGCAGCTGCTTCTTCTAATTTTGTTAAAGTTTTATTTAAATCTATAATGTGGATGCCATTACGCTCCATGAAAATGTACGGTGCCATTTTCGGATCCCATTTGCGGGTAAGGTGACCAAAATGTACACCTGCATCCAATAAATCCTGATATGTTGTTCTTGCCATTGTCTGATCCTCCTGAGATTAACGTTTACTAAATTGAAATTTCTTACGGGCTTTCTTACGACCTGGTTTCTTACGCTCAACCATCCGGTCGTCGCGGGTCATAATACCTTTAGCTCTCAATGCAGGTTTTTTCTCTGGATCCAGTTCTACAATAGCCTTGGCAATTGCTAAACGAACGGCTTCTGCCTGTCCTTTAACACCACCGCCGGCAACGTTTACAGTTACATCGAATTTTCCTGTTGATTCAGAAACTTCGGTTGACTGCATCACGATATACTGTAATGGCAATGTTGGAAAATACTCCTTGTAATCTTTACCGTTTACGGTAATCTTGCCGCTTCCATCTGTTAGATAAATGCGTGCAACTGCGGTTTTTCTTCTTCCTGAAGTGTTTGTAGTTGACATTTCTCTTAATTACGGTTTAATGGTTGTAGGATTTTGCGCTGCATGCGGATGTTCTGAACCTGCATAAACAAACAGGTTTTTGTACAATGCACGGCCCAAACTGTTTTTAGGTAACATACCACGTACAGCCTTCTCTACCACGCGGGTAGGATGCTTAGCCATTAACTCTTTTGGAGAAATGAATTTCTGCCCACCAGGATAACCGGTGTAAGAAACATACTGCTTTTCAGCAAATTTGTTTCCTGTGAGTTTTACTTTGTCTGCATTGATAACGATCACATTATCTCCGCAGTCTACGTGTGGGGTGTACGATGGCTTGTTTTTTCCTCTGATCATCATTGCGATCTTAGAAGACAAGCGCCCCAAAATCTCTCCTTGAGCGTCAACAACTACCCATTCTTTGCTGACGGTCGCTTTGTTGGCAGAGACAGTTTTGTAACTTAACGTATTCACTTGCTTGAATTTAAATTATGTATTAATTATTATTTGCCCTAAAATTAGGGACTGCAAAGATACGAGAATTTGATAAAAACACAAATAGTTGGGAAAATTTAGATCTGATTTTCATTCTATGTCCCGTATGATCCGATGAGTGGGGGTCAGGACTGATTTCAGCTTATAAAGGACAGATAATTATTTTTATTTGGGGAGCAGAGGCTCAATCTGCCGTTTTCACACGTGGCCCCGGAATCCTCAGAAAATAAATAATAACAAGGAATGTAATCAATGAGGTTGTGATAAATGTTGCTTCAGATCCAAAATTATACCAGATCAGTCCTGTAAATGTACTCGCCAGCATTGCGCAGATACTTTGAAATCCAGAATAGGTCCCGATGGCGGTGGCGACGTCTTTTTTCTCACTGATATTACTGATCCAGGCTTTTGAGATGCCCTCAGTTGCTGAGGCATAAATTCCGTACATAAAGAACAGGCCGAAATACAGGTACAGATTCAGCTCCTGTGATATACCCAGATAAACAATGGCAAATAAGGTAAGTCCGCAGATGAATATGGTTTTCAACCCGATCTTATCAGCAATAATGCCCATAGGAAATGCAAACAGTGCAAAAATAAGATTATAAAAAATGTATAGCATGATCACCATACTGTCATCGAGGCCTGCCTGCTTTGCTCTGAGCAGCAGGAAGGTATCCGAACTATTAAACAGGGCGAAGACCAATAATCCGATGACTAATTTTCGGTAGGCTTCCGGACTGTTTTTCCAGTATCCGGTAAAAGAGAAAAAAGAGGTACGTTCCCTGATTTCAGGCAGCTCTGTTTTTTTATCCTTCAGATAGAAGGAAACAAACACAGCCAAAATTCCGGGAATGAAAGCGATGAAGAACAAGGTTTTGTAATCCTGAGGGTAATAATGGAGATAGATTAATGCCAATACTGGCCCCAATACTGCCCCCAGGGTGTCCATGGAGCGATGGAAACCAAATATCTTACCTTTTGTTTCGGGTCGGGCTTCGTCAGAGAGAATGGCATCCCTTGCACCGGTGCGGACTCCTTTGCCAATACGATCAATGGTTCTGGCGAAGAATATCCATGCAG
>JBAZCD010000002.1:29010-29519 GCA_041671205.1 Pedobacter sp. | reverse complement strand
AATATACCATTAAGGATCATTAATTTTTGTTAGGGCTTGTGAGCTGTATGCCATCAGATTTGAGCATAGCTCATAGTTATTAACGTCATTTCATTGTTAACATAACATTAGATTCCTCTTACCTTCATTTTCAGGGTATAAACTGCCGTACTGGCAGTGATAAAGAGAACATCTCTGTTCTTACCACTAAAACAGACATTTGCGGTCCATGAAGGGATCGGAATATGTTCAATTTTCTTTCCATCCGGATTAAAAACAGTAACTCCTCTCCCTGTCAGATACAGGTTTCCCTGATTGTCGAGAGTCATTCCGTCTGATCCCATGTCAGTGAACAATCGCCGGTTAGTTAATTTTCCATTCTTTCCGATATCGTACTTATAGGTTTTTTTATCATCTATATCGGCTACAAACAGGCTTTTCCCATCAGCAGACCCTATAATTCCATTGGGTTGTACCAGATTGCTATCTACTATAAAAGCCTCTTTTGCCCCTTTGGGAAAGTAGTAAAC
>JBAZCD010000002.1:19077-29000 GCA_041671205.1 Pedobacter sp. | reverse complement strand
GATTTTTTGCGTTCCCAGTAAGGGCGCTGGTAATAGGGGTCTGTAAAGAATATTCCGCCTTTGGAATCAATCCAGAGATCATTAGGGCCATTGAATCGTTTTCCTTGAAAATTATCAAGCAGTACTTTCACTTTTTTATCCGGACTGATCTGCCAGATTTCATTTTTCTCATCGGCAGCCGTAATCAGATTTCCTTTTTTATCGAAATACATTCCGTCGGAATGCCCTGTTTTATCGAGAAAGAGTGTTAACTGACCATCTGTACTGTACTTCCAGATTTTACCTTCAACAATATCAGTGAAGAAAATATTTCCATTCTTATCAACTGCCGGCCCTTCAGTAAATTTGAATTGATTTGAAATTAGTTCGGGTTTGGCATGATCTGCAATGATATTAGCTTTTTCTTCCTGCAAGACTTCTGCATTCCGGAAGTTATTACCAGGCATAAAATTACAAATCGCAAGCGGGAGGAAGATGATCAGAGAAAGAGATTTCATATCAGATTTAATTAAAATGTATTACAATGATGGTGTTTTACCTCCATCCACCGGTAAATTAATGCCATTGATATAGGACGCTGCCGGACTGGCCAGAAAGGCAATGGCCGCGGCAACTTCATGTGAATTCGCGATCCGTCCTGCAGGTATCGTACTAATCATTTCCTTCATCACATTCTCCTTGCTTTTGCTGTCACGCTCTGCAGTAGTGGCAATGATGGATTCCAGCCTCCCGGTCATGGTAAAACCAGGCAAAACATTATTCACTGTTATGCCAAAGGGGCCAAGTTCCAATGCCAGTGTTTTAGCCCAGCTTGCCACCGCCCCCCGGATGGTGTTGGATACACCGAGCCCTTTCAATGGGGTTTTAACCGATGTCGAAATGATGTTGATGATCCTGCCAAAGTTGTTTTTCTTCATGCCTGCAGAAACTGCCTGAACCAGGATCTGATTGCAGATCAGGTGCATTTTAAAGGCATTGATATATTCATCGGTACCTGCATCAATTGCCTGACCACCAGCGGGTCCGCCGGTATTATTGATTAGTATATCTATTCCATTTCCGGAGGTATACTCTTCAATAATGTTTTTCAGCTGATCCGTATCTGTGAAATCGGCAACTAAATAATGATGCTGCTTCTGATTATGGCTGCCAGGTAAACTGTTTAGAACATCTTTAAGCTTTGCTTCATTTCTGGCCACCAAAGTAATATCTGCACCTAAAAATGCAAGCTCTGTGGCACTTGCCCGGCCAATTCCCTGGGTACTTCCGCAAACTAATGCCCTCTTTCCTGTCAGATCTAAATTCATAGTGTATGGAGTTTAAATATCGGCTAAGATAATACCGAAAAATATTGTTCCAGTTCCTGAAGTGTATTTGAATTGGTTGCGATATCCTTAATGATCTTCCCTTTTTCCATCAGAAGAATACGTTCGCAGACCTCAGTAATATGGTTCAGGTCGTGACTGGAAATGATCGTTGTAATATGCTGTTCTTTGCTGATGTCTTTGACCATATTCTTTAGACGGATCTGGGTGCTTGGATCGATATTGGCAAAAGGCTCATCCAGCATCAGGATCTGCGGATTCTGGATCAGGCAGGCAGCAACACCAACCTTGGTCTGATTTCCTTTGGAAAGGTCACGGATATATTTCCCCTTTTTCAGGATCTCACCGTTAAAAAATTCTGAAAATGCAGGCAGCTCAGAATCAACCTGGGCTTTATTTTTATTATGCAGCCCTCCGATAAAATGAAAATATTCTTCGGGTGTCAGGTAATCAATCAGGAAGCCTTCATCCAGATAGGAAGCGGTATAGTCCTTCCAGTCTTCATTTTCTGCCACATTTTTCTCCCCTGAAAGTACTTCTCCGGCATCTGGCCTGATCAGGTCGAGCATCATACGGAATAGCGTCGTTTTACCGGCGCCATTATTTCCTACCAGTCCGATCGTTTCCCCTTTTCTGATGGTCAGTTCAGGAATATTGACAACCGTAACCCCGTTATATATCTTTTTTAAATTTCTTATCCTGATCATATTATTTATTTCTAAATCCTTCAGCTATTAAATATCTTTTTTCCTGAAATATCTTAACCAGTCTGTTCAGCCAGAATTCTCTGGTGATCATAAATATTAATCCGGTGATTCCAACCAATGCCAGTCCTGCTTCCGGATAACCCCATAGATTAAATGGGTAATAGATTAGAAATGGAGCTAATAGCAGCGGAATGGACAGGATCCATTGTGATGCACCAACTCCTTCCCAGTTAAATGTTGCACCCTTGCTCAGATCAATTCGCCGGTAGTTTCGGTTCGCGAAATATAGTACCAGAAGCGTGTTTACACCTAAATTCCAAATGAACATGATGAAATGAACGATCAGCACCTTCCAGCCGAAGTACATATAAGGTATGGTTAGCAGAAAACAAAGGCCTGAAAAGAAAGTAAAGAGCAGAAACTTTGCTCTGAAAAAATCCCTGGCACTGACCTTGCTTACCAGTATCCCGTCAAAGTGGGCACTCTGCCAGCTAAACATGAACTGTCCGTAATTGATTATAAAAATTCCGGTCATGAACATTCCGCAAAATACAATTCCGGAATACCCTGAAAATTTGGGGTTTGTATAGAAGATCAGTCCGTAGAACATAAACAAAAGACTCATCGTAATAACTGAACGCGGGCGTTTGTTTCTGAGGATTAGTTTTAATTCATTGGCTACCAGGTCTCCTGCCTTTCCAAAGCGGCCCAGATAGGGTATTTCGGTACCCGATTTATGAGAAGTATCGGCCGCGTGAAGCTCTTCAAGATAGAGGTTAGCTTTCAGGTACCTGTAATTAATCAGGTAAATGAGCATAGCCAGTAACAGGAAGATCAGGCAATACAAAGGCTGCGCGATCACAGAATTGAACAGGCCTGCTGATAAAGCAGAGATGGAAAATAGGTTAAAATAGAAATCAAGAGAAACAAAAAGGATTAAGGTACCGAAGAAGATCAGCATCCAGATGGCATTCAGGTTTACTTTCCTTTTGAGCCACAGGCTGAAAAAATGATTCGAAAGTGTGAGACCGAGTATAGATATTAGTAAACTCCAGAATTCAGGGGGACCTTTAGCCGGCAATACAATTTTAATAAGAAAAGGCAATGACAATAAAAGAGGAGTCAGATTAAATGCCGTACCCAGAGAAGTTAAAGAGAGGTAATTAATGATCTGATTCTTTTTGATCCGCAGGTGCAGATAGGGTCTGACACTCAGAGTAGGCAGTTCCTGCATTTGAAAACGCAGGAGCAGATCCATTAAAAAGTAATACAGAATGAGGCTATTGAAAGAATGGAGCATATCCTGACCGGGATTGGCCTTATTCAGTATCCGGTCGAGGAAAAAAGCAACAACCAGAACGTTTAACAGGAGATACAGGATAAGTATTCCCATCACCACCCTCATAGCCACACTTTTACCGGTATTTTTTGAACGCCAGAATGCTTTTGACTGGTGGATAATAAAGGTTAATATCATGCCTGAATTTAAAGAATTTAATGCAATTCTAATACTTATACTTTTCCTGCCATAAGGATCTTAAACGTTCCCGGAGCTTCTCTTCTGCTGCATTGTCGCCGGGATCATATAAAAGTGTTCCGCTAAGATTTTCAGGAAGGTATTCCTGGGCTGAAAAGTTGTTTTTATACGCATGAGAATATTCATACTCTTTACCATACCCTATATTTTTCATGAGTTTGGTGGGGGCATTGCGCAAATGCAGCGGCACTGATTGGTCGCCGGTTCTTGCAACAAGCTCCTGGGCCTTACTGATCGCCTCGTAGCTGGCATTGCTTTTTGCTGAAGAGGCCAGATAGGTAACGGTTTGCGAGAGAATGATCCTTGACTCAGGCCAGCCGATTACATTCACGGCCTGAAAACAGGTATTGGCAAGTAACAATGCATTCGGGTTAGCATTGCCAATATCCTCTGAGGCCAAAATCAGCAGCCTGCGGGCAATAAATGAGGGATCCTCTCCGCCGGCTATCATTCGGGCAAGCCAGTAAACAGCCGCATTGGGATCGCTGCCCCGTATGGATTTGATAAAAGCCGATATGATATCATAATGCTGTTCCCCGGCTTTATCATAAATAGCCATGTTCTGCTGCACATGTTTCAGAACCAGTTCATTCGTGATAACTACTTCCTTTTGGTTTACCGTATTAACAACCAGTTCAAGCACATTCAGAAGTTTTCGTGCATCACCACCCGACAGGCGGAGCAGGGCTTCGTGCTCTTTGATATTGATCTTTCTGTCTTTAAGATATTGATCTTCCTTAATGGCTTTATTTAATAATTCGACCAGCTCATCTTCCGAAAGATTTTGCAGGATGTACACCTGGCTTCTCGATAAAAGTGCCGAAATAACCTCAAACGAGGGGTTTTCTGTCGTCGCACCGATCAGCGTAACCAGTCCGCGCTCCACTGCTCCGAGCAATGAATCCTGCTGTGATTTTGAAAACCGGTGAATCTCATCGATGAACAGAATAGGCAGATTTTCGTTTTCTTCCTTTAATCGGGATGCCTTTTCTAGCACATCCCGGATATCCTTAACACCTGAATTTATTGCGCTCAGACTGAAAAAAGGACGGTTTAACTGCTTTGAAATAATAAAGGCAAGCGTAGTTTTCCCCACCCCCGGAGGCCCCCACAAGATCAGGGATGGCAATCTTCCGCTTTCAATGGCAAGGCGTAATATGGCATCCTTGCCAACTAAATGTTTTTGTCCGGCATAGTCGTCCAGACCCGAAGGTCTCATTCGTTCAGCAAGAGGGGGTATTGTGGCCATTTTTTAATATTTAAGGGCAAATCCTGTTTGTAAAATTCGTCAAATTGAACTGTATTTGATTAATTCTATTTCATTTTAATTTATATTGGTGTATAACATACCGGGATATTTTTCGTCTATTCAATGATCAGATGACGGGATATATGATCATTACGGCAGAGAATCGAAATTATGCGTACAGTTTAAAGATTTTCTCTTGAAGAGAATTATAGAAATGGCTCAGTCACTTAGCTTTTACTCATAATTTTAAGGTATTTTATGCGTTAAATCCGACCCCCGGATAAATCTTTGAAATGAATTTTAGATCAGGTATTCTTTTGGTTTTTTTATCAGGCTTCCTGGCAGAGGCTTGTTCCGCAAATCCGGAATATGGCTTTTCCGGAATAAAAAAGCCTGGATTCTGGAGTGTTCTCCGGGTTAACTCAGAGCTTGATTCGATTAATTCTGAACTTAAAAGCAGATCATCGTACGGCGATATCCATGCTTTGAAAAACTATCTGAAGGCTTTGCAGTTTCGCGAGCAGATGAAAACCTCCGACACCTTTATTCCGGTATTCCCGGTTTCTGCAGGTATATTTAATGGTGCTCTGGGAACTGATTCATTAAGTGCATTTGATCAGCTCATTTTCCTTTACCGGAATCTGGGAGACCGGAATGCAGAAGCAGGGGTCTTGAATTCTTATGGGCTCAGCCATGCCCTCAACGGAAAAATGGATGATGCAGTTCGTTTAATAAATGAAGCAATAAGTTTAAATCTGGAGATCAACAACAAGGCTGCTGTAAGTAATAATTATCTGAGTCTCCTGCGAATCAGCCGGTACAGAGGCAATTTATCCGAAGCTTTGAAATATAATCAGGCGATTATGCAGATTGCCCTGGATACCAGGAATAACAGGTCCCTCGCAGAAGCCTATATGACTCTTGCAGATATCCTGACAAGCCAGAAGAATTTTAAGGAAGCTGAGTCTTTGGTTTTGAAAAAGGCTTTACCCTTGTATTATTACGGGCTTAAAGATAAACCCGGAACTATAAAATGTTATGATCAGCTTGCAGATACCTATCATCAGCAGAAAAAATTTTCTGAAGCAAAATGGTTTTACATCCAATCAAACATGCTGGCCAGAAAGATAAACAGTTCCTTAGGGATCGTAAACTCGCTCATTAACCTGGCACATGTCAAAATGTCCATTGGTGATTATCAACTGGCACTGAGTGATTACAAAGAAGCAGAACAATTGTCGGTTAAGAACAGATACACCACTAAATTAGTTGAAATAAAGAGTGACCTTGCTGAGGTTTATACCAAATTGGGTAATTCAGGTGCTGCGGTTTCTGCTTTTTCGGAGTTCCGGACCCTAAAAGATACATTATTAAGAACAGTCCAATAAATTGAGAGGGAGCATTTTATACGATCTGATTCCATTTTTTCGGTATATTGAGCCCCGTTTATAAAAAGTACATAAACATGTTACATGG
Source organism: Pedobacter sp. (assembly GCA_041671205.1). Taxonomy (GTDB): domain Bacteria; phylum Bacteroidota; class Bacteroidia; order Sphingobacteriales; family Sphingobacteriaceae; genus Daejeonella. The sequence goes on along the minus strand of JBAZCD010000002.1, from coordinate 22,706 downwards.
TTTAAATGTCAATTCGATGTTTTCCATATTTATATTTAAAATCTGGTACAAATTTAGATACCGTAATATTCTGCAATGAAGTTAAAATCAGTTAAGGAAATGTTAAAGAGATTATGTCTGGCCGTTTTTATTGTATCAGCTTTAGCGTGCAAGGCCGACCCGAGAGTAAATGCTGTAGTTTCAGAAAATGATCTGAAGCCGGATATGCAGCAGTCTGTTGTGGCCAAGTCGCTGGTTGAACTTATAGAAAACTTCCATTATCAAAAGGTTGTGGTAGATGATGCTTTTTCTTCTATTGTGTTTGATGAGTATTTAAAAGCACTTGATAACGGGAAAAGTTATTTTTTTCAGAATGATATCGCAGATTTTGAAAAGTACCGTTTAACCATGGATGATGATATTCGTGATGGTGATCTGAGTGTTGCTTTTTATATTTTCAATGTTTACCAGAAAAGATATAACGATCGTGTTGCCTATGCTCTGAAGGAGATTGACAAAAAATTCAATTTTTCCAGCAACGAAAGCTATACTTATGATCGTGAAAAACTTCCCTGGCTGAAATCAGAAGCCGAATCAAATAACCTCTGGTCGAAGCGTATCAAGTATGAGATGCTGAACCTCAAGGTTACAGGAACTGATGAGTCAAAAATTAAGGAGACTTTGAAAAAACGATATGAGAATCTGATCTCTCAATCCACAAAATTCAATAATCAGGACGTTTTTCAGATCTTTATGAATGCCTTCACCGGAACAGTGGATCCTCACACTAATTATTTTGTACCAAACAGGGCACAGGAGTTCAATGAAGACCTTGCCCGGACTTTTGAAGGTATCGGAGCCAGTCTTCAATTGGAAAACGAGGTCGTCAAAATTGCAGCAATCATTCCCGGCGGACCAGCTTTTAAAGCTAAAACGCTTGAGGTGAATGATCGTATTGTGGCGGTTGCACAGGGTAAGGATGGCGAATTTGTGGATGTAATCGGCTGGCGTCTGGATGTTACTGTAACCAAAATTAAGGGTCCAAAGGGAACGATTGTCCGTTTGAAAGTGATCCCGGCAGGACAGGAATTATCTGCTACTCCAAAAATTGTGGAACTGGTTCGGGATAAGGTTGTACTTGAGGATCAGTCGGCCAAGAAAACCATTAAAACCGTCATTCAGGATGGTAAATCCTATAAGATCGGTATTATTCAGTTACCGGCGTTCTATGCAGATTTTAAAGCGATGCAGGCAGGAGACCGAAATTATAAGAGTACTACACGCGATGTAAAATTGTTACTGGATACTTTAAAACAGCAAAACGTTGATGCGGTGGTTCTCGACCTGAGAAGCAATGGCGGAGGCTCTCTTCCTGAGGCGATCAGCCTTACCGGTTTGTTCATTAAATCAGGGCCTGTCGTTCAGGTGCGCGACAGAAGAAATAAGGTTGAAGTTGATGAGGATGAAGATCCGTCTATCGCATGGTCAGGTCCTTTGGGTGTATTGGTCGACCGTTTCAGTGCTTCGGCATCTGAGATCTTTGCGGGTGCAATTCAGGATTATGGACGTGGAATTATTATCGGCAATCAGTCCTATGGGAAGGGAACCGTTCAGCAGGGCATAGATATGGCCAGGGTAATCGGTACCGCTGATAAATTGATGCTGAAAGCCGCACAGACCGCCGGTAATAATAAGTCGGGTGCTGCTGTTGGAGCTAATGCTCCTGAATTCGGACAGATCAATTTAACAATGGCGAAATTCTACAGGGTTAACGGAAGTACAACCCAGCATAAAGGGGTAGTTCCTGATGTTGAGTTTCCAACGGTGTTCCCTAAAGATAAATACGGAGAGAGTTCAGAGCCAAGAGCACTTCCGTGGGATACGATCCCCCCAAGTAAGTATACTCCGGTTACTAATCTTGAAAATGTAAAACGTAAGCTGATCACCATGCACAAAGAGCGTATGAAGGCTTCTCTTGGGTATCAGAATCTGCAGGAAGATATTGCTGAATTTGCCAAACGCGAGGCTGAAACTTCCATCACTCTGAATGAAGTTCAGTTGAAAAAAGAGCGTGATGAGCAGGAAGCTAAATCACTGCAAAGGGAGAACCAGCGTCGTGCGGCCAAAGGTTTGCCTGCACTTAAAAAGGGTGAAGCCAAGCCTAAAGACGATATCGATTTTATTCGGGATGAGGGTCTGCAGATCATCGCAGATTATATCCGGATCAAATAATTGAAATCCCGGTCATAACATAACTATATATACATCCCATCTTTTATTAATCCATAATTAATGGCATGCCGCAGGAGTTCCTGATCCCTGCTGATGGATTATTCATGGAAAAATGATAGTGGAAACACCGGATGAAGGGTTACAAAACTGGCCCTGAAATATCAGGGATCTCAGGATTTCTTCTTGTTCTCAGTATCCATGATATTGATACTCATCATCTGCTCCATGGTACGTTTCATTCCTTCAGGAGAACCGTCAAGGAAAATAACGTTTCCTTTGCCGTTCTCTGAAAAATGCTTGATCGCTTCAGTCCACATGGTGAACAGGATGACAGAGGTGTCCAGATCAGCAGTTTGCATTTCTTTTGCTGCATGGGTCATACCCTTGGCTACTTCTTCACGGAAGAGGGCAATTCCCTGTCCGCGTAACTGTGCAGCTTCACGTTCGGCATTTGCTGCGATCTTAATGGCATTGCCTTCTGCCTCTGCGGCTTTGGTTTTGGTAATTAATAGGGCTTGTCCTTCGTTTTCAGCCGCGGCTTTCAGGTTATTGGATGCTACAACCCGGCTCATAGAGGTGAGGATAACCTCATCGAAGGTAATATCATTGAGCTGAAGATCCTGTAAATGATAACCCCAGCTTTCCAATACTACATCTATTTCTTCCTTTACATGATCGACAATATCCTTACGAAGGCCCAGTACTTCAGATTGTTTCTTGCTCGCAACAAATGAGCGGATCGTTCCTTCAATGGTACGAATAAGTGCCTGCATCAGATTTTGCTCGTTTATGAATTTGAAGGCTACATTTTTGATCGTTTCTTCATCCGGATTATTGACCGAATAAAGTACCATTGCTTTAAAATATACATTCGCCTGATCTATTGTAACTGCCTGAAATTCAAGCTCTACCGAACGATTCTGGATTGATATTCTGGAGTAAATCACCTCAATCAAAGGAATTTTCAGGTTCAGGCCCGGCTTAAGAAGCCTTCTGTATTTCCCAAATATGGTTACAACAGCCATAGTTCCCTGTTTAACCGTTACAAACGAGCTAAAGAGGATAACCAATGCAATAAATAGTAGGACATAGCTTGTGTACATGGCGATAAATTTTATGGAAGTTAAGCAAGAATTTTGGTATTTGAGCTTAAGATCGTACCAAAATCCAAATAAAAAAACACCGTACTGGTTATGGTACGGTGCTCAATATTTTAAGGATGACCGGATGTCATCTGTGCATTAGTCCCGGAGAGAGGCTAGTAATCTGCCACCCTTGTAATAATATCTTTTCCAGTAAGCTTCGTCAAGGTCACTAATCATAACACCCTTACTGGTGGAAGCATGTGCAAATTTATTATTGCCCATATAAACACCCATATGGGTAATGGAACGACTACCTATTTTGAAAAATACCAG
>JBAZCD010000002.1:7873-19067 GCA_041671205.1 Pedobacter sp. | reverse complement strand
CTTCTTTATTAATCGGGTTAACCATGCTGAAAATGTTTCTTGAGTTATTGCCGATCAGGGTACTGAACACCTTGTTGTATAACTCAAAAGCAAATCCTGAGCAATCAATTCCTTTTTTAGTACCACCGCCTAAGCGATAAGGAGTACCTATCCAATCGTAAACAAACTGATAAAGTTTAAGGTTTGAAGTAGCGGAGAGGGCTACACCCATGATTTGTGAAAAGTATTCTGCTGCTAAATTATCCGGATCCTCGATCTTTTCCAAAGGTTTTTGGTCCTTATTAATGGTTTGTGCCTCAACAGACACAAAAGAAATCATAAGTAGCAAAGCTAAAATTACTTTTTTCCCCATCATAATTGATCTTTAGTTTATAGGTAAACAACGTTATTACAAACGTCTGTTTACTAATTATATTCTAAGAATGTTACAAAAATAAGAATATTATACTTAGAAACAAGCCGCAGCAACTGATTGGTAATTTTTTTAATGCTAATCTGCTGTAATCTGGTGTAAACAAAACACTGTGGTATTCTTTTTTTAGTAAGATATGGTTAGATTTGTCGTCCCTTAAGCAGGAATAAAAAGATTAACAGAAACGATTACGAATGAGTTCAATTGAAATAACGAAAGACACTTATCTTCAATGGTATGAGTCAATGCTTCTGATGCGCAAGTTTGAAGAAAAGGCAGGGCAACTTTACGGGCAACAAAAGATCAGAGGATTTTGCCATTTGTATATTGGTCAGGAAGCGGTAATGGCTGGTGCCATGTCAGTTCTCAGACCTGAAGATTCAATGATAACAGCCTATCGTGACCATGCCCATGCCCTGGCTAAGGGAATGAATGCGAATGAGATCATGGCTGAATTATATGGTAAAGCAACCGGATGCTCAAAAGGTAAAGGCGGTTCAATGCACATGTTCAGTAAGGAAAAGAAATTTTTTGGAGGACATGGTATTGTAGGCGGACAGATTCCGCTTGGTGCCGGTATTGCCTTTGCAGAACAGTACAATGGTACTGATAATGTTTGTGTTTGCTATATGGGTGACGGAGCTGTTCGTCAGGGAGCTCTTAATGAGACCTTCAATATGGCGATGCTTTGGAAGCTTCCGGTAATTTTTGTCTGTGAGAACAATGGTTACGCAATGGGTACTTCAGTAGCCAGAACCACAAACATGATAGATATTTATAAAATTGGTTTAGGATTCGATATGCCATGTGCACCTGTTGATGGCATGGATCCGGCAGCCGTACATAATGCAATGGATGAGGCTGTTCAACGTGCACGCCGCGGTGATGGGCCAACATTTTTAGAGGCCAGAACTTATCGTTATAAAGGACACTCCATGTCTGACCCTGCAAAATACCGTACCAAAGAAGAAGTAGAAGGTTATAAAGCGAAAGATCCGATCGAAGTGGTTAAGGCAACCATTGAGGAAAAGAAATATGCTGATGAAGCCTGGTTCGAGGGGATTAGTGAGAAAATTAAAGCTATCGTTGATGAATCGGTTAAATTTTCTGAAGAATCGCCATGGCCGGATCCCTCTGAACTATATAATGATGTATACGTTCAATCTGACTATCCATATATCCGCGACTAAATTCAAATTCTAATATATTAATCTGGAAATAAAATGGCTGAAGTAGTGAAAATGCCTAAGATGAGCGATACGATGACGGAGGGAGTTATCGCTAAATGGCATAAAAATGTTGGTGATAAAGTTAGTTCAGGAGAGCTGATTGCCGAAATTGAGACAGATAAGGCAACCATGGACTTCGAGTCTTTCCAGGAAGGAACAGTACTATATATTGGAGCCAAAGAGGGTGAGGCGGTGCCGGTAGATTCTGTAATTGCTATCCTCGGTTCAGAAGGAGAAGATTATCAGGCCCTTTTAAGCAGTGCAGGAAGTCAGGATTCAGTTCCTGAAGCTGCAAAAGTTTCACAGGAAGCAGAAAGGAACCCTCCTGCTGCAGTTGTTGCTGAACCGGCATCTGCAGGAAGCGATGCGGATGCTGAAGCGCTTGGTGCCACCATTATCCGCATGCCTTTATTAAGTGATACCATGACTGAAGGTGTCATTGCCGAATGGCATAAAAAAGTAGGAGATCTGGTAAAGAGTGATGATGCTTTAGCTGATGTTGAAACCGACAAAGCAACAATGGAAGTGATCGGTTATGCCGATGGTACTCTTTTATATGTTGGCGTTGAAAAGGGACAGGCAGCCAAAGTAAATGATATTATCGCTATCGTTGGTAAAGCAGGTACAGATGTATCGGCATTACTCAAATCCGGATCACAGCCTGTAGCTGCTGTTGCGGCTAAGGTAGAATCGGGGGCAGCAGTCAAATCACAGCCGGCTGCAGAATCACAGTCAATACAGAGCGATTCTACCTCACGTTTGAAAGCATCTCCGCTGGCGCGTAAGATAGCCAGGGATAAAGGAATTGATCTCGCACAGGTGAAAGGCAGTGCAGAAGGCGGCAGGATCGTAAAGAAAGATATAGAAAGCTATAACCCGGCTGTAAAGCAGCAGAGCGAAAAAGCAATCCCGGCTTCGGCAGAAACTGCACCTGCAGCCATTCCGCAATTTATTGGTGAAGAAAAATATACAGAAAAGCTGGTTTCTCAAATGCGTAAAGTAATTGCGAAGCGTCTTTCAGAAAGTTTGTTTACCTCTCCTCATTTCTATCTGACCATGTCAATCGATATGGACAGCGCGATGCAGGCACGTACCAGGATCAATGAATTTGCGTCAGTAAAAATATCATTTAATGATATAGTATTAAAGGCTGTTGCGGTTGCTTTGAAGCAGCATCCGAATGTAAATTCATCCTGGCTGGGTGATAAGATCCGCTATAATGAGCACGTAAATATCGGTGTTGCAGTAGCTGTTGAAGATGGTTTATTGGTACCAGTAGTTCGTTTTGCAGATGGAAAATCACTTTCCCACATTTCGGCAGAAGTAAAAGATTTTGCTCAGCGGGCAAAATCAAAAAAATTGCAGCCTTCAGATTGGGAAGGTTCAACGTTTACCATTTCTAATTTGGGGATGTTCGGTATTGATGAGTTTACAGCAATTATTAATCCGCCTGATGCATGCATACTTGCAGTAGGTGGAATCCAGCAGGTTCCTGTAGTTAAAAACGGAGCAGTTGTTCCGGGTAATGTCATGAAGGTTACTTTAAGTTGTGATCATCGTGTTGTTGATGGAGCCACTGGAGCAGCATTCCTGCAAACATTAAAAGCATTGCTTGAAGAGCCTGTAAGATTGCTCGTTTAAAGTATTCCTTATAAAAAGAAAGGGTCTTTTGGTATAATGCCGAAAGACCTTTTTATTTCAAAGCGAATAGATTAATAACGTTTTTATTCCGGAGTATGCCGCTATTTTATTTTATAAAAACCAGACTAATTGATTGTCAGCGAAAGCCGGAATCAACGAAAGCTCAAACCATTTTTATTTTTATCAGCATAACCAAATACTTTTTTTAACAGCGGACTGTTCCTGAGACCTGAATTTTCACGAATCTTTAATTCTTCCTTTGATATTTCAAGAAATAATCCCTCCATTGCTTTTTGTGTAGCATATGCAGCAAGGTCGGTATTTACTTTGCCGGCAAGCGGGATTTGATTGTATGAGGTACTTAGGTCCTTCCAATACTTTGTGGCCTGAGTTTTATCCAGTGAACTCTGAATAACCGGATTAAATTTGGCTTCGAGAGCTTTACTGGTTACACGCTGAAAATAGCTTGTTGCAGCATTATTCTGATCGCTCAGCAGAATATTTGAAGCATCCTGAACACTCATTTCTTTTATTGCGGAGATAAAAATTGGCTTAGCTTCTTTAGCGGCAAGTTCTGCTGCCCGGTTCAGGCTGAGAATAAAGTCATCACAAGCTTTGTTCATGCCTATTCCACGGAGTGCTTTCTCAACTTTTCTTGCTTCAGGCGGAAAAAGCAATTTGAGTGCAGAATTTCCAAGAAATCCGTTTTCAAGGGACAGCCGGTCTGTACCTGCAGAAACCCCAATTTCAAGCGCTTCTTTTATTGCATCTCCAATTTCTGTCTGACTCGGGCTGCCCGGTTTAACGGCATTAGCGGCTTCCTTTAAAACCTGAGGTATTTTGAACTGCGCAAATGTAGATATAGCACTGAATAAAAAAATACCTAGGATTGTAATTCTGAGTTTCATAGTATGAATTTACCGAAATTAACGGTTCAGTTGGTATTAAATTATTGCCATTTGCCCCATTAAATAATATACGTTATATCCTGAATGTGAAGTTCTGCTGGCTTAACCCTTATTCCGGTCTGCATAAGCAAAAACTTTTTGCAACAGAGGGCTTGTTCTTGCTGATAGTTTTGAGCGTATTTTCAATTCTTCCTGTGCGATCTCAAAAAAGATCCCTGCAATTGCTTTTTGTGTGACATAAGCACTAAGATCAGGATTTACTTTTCCTATAAGTGGAATGCTGTTATAAGCAGTAATGGCATCAGTCCAGTATTTGGTAGCGCCTACTTTGCTTAAACTGTTCTGTATAATGGGTTGAAATTTCTGCTGCAGTTGATCAGCAGTTACCCGTTGAAAATATAATGTAGCTGCATCTTGTTGGCCACTTAATAAAATATTGGAAGCATCGCTGAAGCTCATCTCTTTTATTGCTGAAATAAATATTGGTTTAGCCTCAATTGCAGCAGCTTCAGCAGCTCTGTTTACACTTAATATGACATTATCTGCCAGTTTATTTAAGCCCACACTTCGTAGTGTACGCTCAACCTTTTGTGCTTCTTCCGGAAAAAGGATCTTTATAGCTGCATTTGCAAAGAAACCATCCGTTTGGGATAATCTTTCTGATCCTGCGGATGTTCCCTGTTCCAGTGCCTGCTTTAGCCCCAGTGAAATCTCGGGGGCACTCGGGTTTCCAAGGCCCGTTTGAGAAAGGATCTGGCCTGCCTGATTTAAAGTATCGCATGATGAAAGCAGGAATACACCAGTTAATAAAGCAAATATTTTTAGAAATCTCATGATTTTGATTTTTGCTGTTGAGTAAAGAGTGAGGAGCAGAGAACAAGGACGAATTCAATATAAATTGTAAGCGGATTACCTTCATTCTTATTCATTGTTCCGTATAGGATTCAGCAAAACTCCTGCCAAATTCACAAATATTAATTATACTTGATCAGCTTAAAAATTGGCAACCTTGAGATTTAATAAGAATTCATCCGGCAATACTGTCATCAGGGAGCATGAACTGCTTGCTGAGTACCGCAGCACAGGGAATCTTGAACTGCTCGGCAAGCTTTATGAGCAGTATATGCCTCTGGTATTCGGTTTATGTTTGAAATACTTCCGGGATGAAGAACAAAGCAAAGATGCCGTGATGCAGATTTTTGAGGAATTGGTGAAAAAGCTAAGGGTTCACGAAGTAGCAAATTTCAAGGCCTGGCTTTATACTCTAAGCAGAAACCATTGCCTTATGGTTCTCCGTTCATCATCAAAACATGAAATGCTAAGTATTGATGAGAATTTTATGGAAAATGAAGCTTTTGTGCATCTTAACCTTGAAGATGATACCGAAGAAAAGCTATCCATAATGGCAAGATGTATTGATGATCTGCCATCAGAGCAGAAAGTAAGCATTAATCTGTTTTATATGGAGCAAAAATGTTATAAAGAAGTTGCGGACCAGACCGGCTTTGAACTGAACAAGGTTAAAAGCTATATACAGAACGGTAAACGAAATCTGAAAATTTGTATAGAGAAGAACAGTGAGCACTAATTATCCCGATAGTTTGATGATCAGGGCTTACCTTGAAGGGAAGCTGGATCACAAAGACATGCACAGGCTCGAAAAACAAGCCCTTACTGACCCTTTCCTTTGGGAGGCATTGGAAGGATATACTCATACCTCAAATCCCGGAACAGAACTGAGTATTTTGCAGAGGCAGTTGCATGAGCGAATTGTTCATTTGCAGGAAAACAAAAAGGTGTTTGACTTTACCTGGCAGCGTTTAAGTGTGGCTGCTTCAGCATCTGTATTATTTATTGCTGCCGGAATCCTGTTCTGGATGAATGTTAATCGCTCAGGTCCCACTGCAGAAAAGCAGGTACAAGTTGCTCTCATCGATCGCGATTCGCTTAAAACTGAGATCCAGGGTTCCTCAAGCCGTCCGGTTATCAGGGAGAAGGAATATCCTGTTTCATCAGATGAGACCAGAATTGCTGCCTACCGATCACCTTCAGGAGCAAATAAAGAGCCTGAAGTGAATACTGCTCCACCCTCAGTTAATAATGAGATTACTTCTGCCGGCACAAGTATTCAGGCCAATAAACCCCGTATTCAGGAGCAGGGATCTGTCAGCAGGTCTCTGGCTTCATCTGAAGGCATCAGTGCTTCTGAACAGGCAGTTCAACCTGTTCCGGGATGGGATATCTATCGAAAATACATGGAGGATAATATACGCAAACCTGCAAATGATCCGAAAGTCAGCGGCTCAGTACTTTTATCTTTTGAGCTTGACGATAAGGGAAAACCTGTAAACTTCCATATTTTGAAAGGATTGACAGAAGCCTGTGATGCAGAGGCTATTCGTCTCATCAAGGATGGACCCGCCTGGAAAACCCGGGTTGGCAGTAAGATCAATACCGGCAGGATTGAAGTCCGGTTTTGACCTCAAACAGTACCAGCGATTGATTAATCCTTAATTATATAAATTTGATTTTAACCCTGTTTTGTTAAATATAATTCAAACAAATGAACAGAATAAGTTACCTGATTTTAATGCTATTTATCATTTCAGGCTGTAATGAGCCCGATGCCAGAAAAATTGTAGATAAAAGTATTGCCTTTTATAATATGGATAAGCTGACTAATGCGACTTTGGAATTTAAATTCAGGGCAGCAAGTTTTAAAGTTATGCAGAATGGGGGCCAGTTTAAATATGAACGTTTTTTTAGTGATTCTACAGGCAATGTTCATGATATATTAAGTAATGAAGGCTTTAAACGCATAGTGGATGGTAAAGAATTAAAGCTTGATCAGAAAGAATCAGACAAATACAGACAGTCGCTGAATGCGGTTATTTATTTTCTATACCTGCCGCTTAAATTAAACGATGCCTCTGTAGTAAAAAAATATCTGGGCGAAAGTAAGATCAAGGGTAAAACTTACCATAAGATTGAGATTTCGTTCGAAAAGTCAAAGGAAGCAGGTGATCATAGTGATGTGTTTTATTATTGGTTTGATGCCGAAGATTACAGCATGGATCATTTCGCCTACAGCTCAGGTGGTAACAGGTTCAGGGAAGTGTTGAGAACCCATGAGGCGGGTGGCGTAATTTTTCAGGATTATGTTAATTACCAGATGCCACTTGATGACTCGATTACTACTGTTGATAAGTATGATAGTTTATACGATGCCGGCAAACTCAGGGTATTGTCCCAGATCGAAGTGAAGGAGATCGTGTTAAAATAGTTTTTGTTTTTTCTGCAATAGAGAAAGGGTCTGCTTTTAACACAGACCCCCTATCAAAAAAGAACTAGCGCTGTTATTATTTAAGGAACAGGCTTAGCAAAAAGTAAATTGTTGCTGCCAATGCTGCAGATACCGGTATAGTCAGTATCCACGCCCACAAGAGGCTGATCGTAACCCCCCAGCGCACAGCAGATACGCGCTTACTTAACCCAACGCCAATAATTGCACCTGTAATGGTATGCGTTGTAGAGACTGGTATTTTAAAATGTTCTGTCATGAATAAGGTGATGGCACCTGCAGTTTCAGCCGCCACACCTTCCAGTGGGGTAACCTTAGTGATCTTGGTACCCATTGTTTTTACAATCTTCCATCCGCCGCTCATTGTTCCGGTCGCTATTGCAGTATAACAGGCGATGGGGATCCATTCAGGGATATGATTGATCTTTACCTTACCATCAATTACAGTGTAACCCACATGCAGCCATGATGACATGGTATCAACACTGAGATTAGCATCTTTAAGATAAACAATGATGGCTGCTGCAATGATACCCATTACTTTCTGGGCATCATTACCGCCATGACCTAAACTGAATAAAGCCGAGGATACTAACTGAAGTTTTTTGAACCACCATTCTGCTCTTGAAGGATTAGCATATTTGCAGATATTGATGATGATCACCGTAATGATATAGGCCATGATCATACCAATAATTGGTGCCAGGACAATAAAGGAGGCAACTTTACCGATCACTCCCAGGTTAACCACATTCAATCCGCCATGCGCTACAGCAGCTCCTGCAAATCCTCCGATCAGGGTATGCGATGAACTTGAAGGGATACCAAACCACCAGGTTAGTAAATTCCAGCAGATCGCTGCAACCACACCTGCCAGAATAACCACGAGATTAATGTTCATGGTGTCAGCAGTTTTTGCCACGGTATCAGCAACATTTAAATGGAATATCCAGTAAGCAAGGAAATTGAAGAATGCTGCCCAGATTACCGCCTGAAATGGTGTTAACACTTTTGTGGAAACAACGGTTGCAATTGAATTTGCGGCATCATGAAATCCATTGATATAATCAAATATCAATGCTAAAACAATGATTACAATTAATAGTGTAAAACCCATATAGCTGGTGTAATATCTTTAATGATGTAATTAAGCGTTTTTCACCAGAATTGATTCAAGCACATTTGCTGCATCTTCACACATATCAGTGGCAGTTTCAAGTCCCGACAGAACTTCTTTGTATTTGATCAGGTTTACCGCATCTTTTTCATTGTCGAAAAGCTGACCTACTGCATTATCAAAAACATAATCAGCCTGATTTTCAATGCTGTTAATTCGAACGCAGCAATCTGCGATGAGCCGGATGTTCTTCAGATCACGTAATTCGTGAATGGCTTTATTAAGGTCCTGACAGGCCTGTAAGATCAGGTTGGCAAGCTCTTTAATAGGAGGAGTAATGATCGTTACATTATAAAGATCCATACGGCTTGCTGATCCGTGGATATAATCAGCAATATCATCAATCGCGCTCGCCAGTCTGTGGATGTCCTCCCGGTCGAACGGAGTAATAAAATTCTTGCTTAGTTCCAGATGGATCTGGTGTGTTATCTCATCTCCCGTATGTTCCAGATCTTCAATGTCTTTGAATAATTTTTTGCGAAGGGTAAGATCTTCAGTGTTAACGGCTTCTACAAGCTTTTCGCCCAATTGGATCAGGTTTGCACTATCTTTTTCGAAAAGAGGAAAAAATTTCTTGTCTTTAGGGATAAAGTACTGGAAAATACTGTTCAATGACATGTGATTTGTTTTAGAGGTGATACAAATCTACAACCTAAATGTTAAGTTAATGTTAACAAATAGTCCTGATTATTTCTCTTTCTGGAGAGTAAATCCAAATGTTGAACCTATATTTTCCGTACTTCTAACCGTGATGGTTTGCTGATGGGCTTCAATGATATGTTTGACAATGGCAAGTCCTAAACCTGATCCCCCGATCTGTCTTGAACGGCTTTTATCGGTACGGTAGAAACGTTCAAATAGTCGGGGAAGGTATTTTTCTTCAATCCCGATACCATCATCAGTAATCTCAACTAGTATCTGGTCATGAAGTTCGAATGTTTTAATGAATGTATTACCAGGGTTCTTACCGTATTTAAAGGAATTATCAATCAGGTTCACCAAAACCTGTCTTATTTTTTCCCGGTCGGCATATACCCAGGTCGGACTGTTATATTTTTCCTTAAAATGAAGGGTAATGTTATATTTATTTGCTTTCAGCTCCAGGGAATCAATTACCTCGTGAATCAGTTCCGAGAGATTAAAACGGTCATATTTAACAGGAATCTCACCGCTTTCGAGTTTAGAAATAGCATCCAGATCTTTGATGAAGAATGCCAGCCTGTCGACATTTCTGGATGCCTTATCAAGAAATTGTCTGGATAATTCAGGATCATCAATATCACCTTCCTGCAAGGCCTCAATATAACCCTGAATTGCAAAAAGAGGAGTTTTTAATTCATGGGATATATTGGATAAGAACTCTCTTCTGAATTTTTCCTGATCTTTTAACCGATCGATCTCAGATTTTTTATCTCTGGCCCATTCCTTCACTTCCTGTTCAACATCATTGATCGGATCAGCGCTTACATATTCACCCAGGGCATCTTTGAGATCTTTTCCCAACTTCAGGTTATGGATCAGTTTATAGATCAGCTTGATTTTACTATAGACAAATCGTTCGATCAGGTAGTAGAAAACCAGGTAACTGGTAATAAGGGTTACGGAAAATGTAATGATGGAATCAACAAGATTTTGTTGAAAGTAGAAGTTGATTATCGAAAGGGACAAAGCAACCGCCAGTGCATTAATAAAGACGAGTACCCACAATTTCATAACGCAAGTTAATATATAATCACTTCTCCATGTGTTTTTTTAATTAAACTTTGTGTCAGCGATGGGAACTTGCCCAGTGCGGAAACAGCAAGGTCTGAAACAAATGTATTTCCAAACAGCTTCTGAATAAGCCGCCCGCTTTTCAATCTGAGTGCAAATTGATTTTCCCACCGAAGCTTATAATCTGCTTCCAGTGCTCTTCTGTTAATGGAAGAACCTTTTTTTGCGAATAGCATGATACATTCCGCGAGTATTTTACCTGAATGTATGGCGATCGCCATACCATTCCCGCAAAGCGGAGTGATCATTCCGGCTGAGTCACCGCAAAAAAGCAAATGATTTTCTGTCAATGTTTTCCGTTCAAAAGATATTTCATTGATTACTTCGGGCTTTTCAAACAGAAATTCCGAATTTTTGAACAGGCTTCGTAAATGCTGATTTTTGAACAAAATCTGCTCTTCCATTTCAGAAAGGCCAGAATATTCTTTCAGGTTGGCCGTTTCTGACAGGTAACACAGACAGAATTTATCTTCTTCAATCTTATTAAGTCCGCAATAGCCTCCCTGAAAGTTATCGAGGCGGATCAGATTCTCCGGCAGATCAGTTTTAACATGATATTTCACACCCAGATAGGGACTGCGTCTGTAAAAAAAGCTGCGATTTAATTTTTGATCCAGATTGGATCTTTTACCGTAAGCTGCGATTGCAACAGCTGATTCAAACATCCTGTTTCCTGATGTTGAGATTCTGAATTTTTCTTCCCTGAACCGGATCTCATCTACTTTTTCAAAAATAAATTCTACACCCAGATTT
>JBAZCD010000002.1:0-7863 GCA_041671205.1 Pedobacter sp. | reverse complement strand
GCCTCCCATCAGCAGATCGGCCTGGATCATCTTGCCCGAAACGGAGGTTACTGCTAAACGGTTTATCCTGGAAGGATTCAGATCGGAGATTCTGATACCTATTGATTCTAAAAAAGGAAGCACCTCGTTGGAAATGTATTCACCGCATACTCTGTGAAATGGATATTTCTTCTTCTCGAATAAATTTACCTGATACCCATTCCTCTGTAAAAGAATGGCACTGGTCAATCCAGCCAGTCCGCCGCCAACGATCAGTATATCGCTCATCCTTCGCTTTCAGGATCATTCTTTCCTGACCCCGTCATTTTCCTGGTATCAATGCATATCTGCCATCTGAATGCCCACATCCATTTGATAGTATAACTTTTAAATCCGCCCTTTTTGAGCATCTGATCAAGTTCTTCGTGTCTGAAGCTACGCAGTACAGAAAGTTTTGAATCATGTTTAACCAGTTCTGATTTCGAAAAAACTGAGGTTAAAATACCGATGGAATGGTAGGCAAACCAATGCCGGTGCAAATCATTGATCACAACATATTCAGCAGCACAATCAGCCATTTTTTGAATCAGTTTGATCCAGCTTTCATCAGCAAAATGATGGGTGAACAGACTTGAGATAACAATATCAAACTGGTCAGGAAGCAATTGATCACTCATCACATCGGCTAGTATGTATGAAATCTCCGGAAAGTCTTTGGATCTTTCCCGGGCGTACTCTATGGCCGACCCGGTGGCATCAACTCCGATCAAACTGATCTTCATATTTCGTTTGCGCGCCCATTTTGCAATTACTCTTAATGAATCACCACCACCACAACCCCAGTCACTGATGCACATTCCATCTTTTATCCTGATCTTTTGAAAGGCATCAAAAAACACATGGTAGCCTCCAAGAAGCTTGTTCACCACTTCAAGTTCATCCATGATCGGGTCGATGATCTCATGGCCAAGAGAAAAATCGTCCATCATTTCTGTTTCAGAACTTCTGCTACTAAAGTCAGGCATTTCCGTTTCGTTTCAGTATCATAGATTCAACCGTTAGTCCGGGCCCGAAGGCAAAAGCAATAATATTTTCACCATCAATTCCCTGAGGGTCGAGCAATAACTTTTTAAGGACAAATAGGATTGTGGCAGAAGACATATTGCCGTAATCCCGTAGAATATCATGGCCAAAGCGATTGCTGATAGCTGAAAAACCAAGCGCGCTTTCTGCGGCCTCCAGAATTTTTCGGCCTCCGGGATGAACGGCATAGCGGCTGATATCTTTGAATTCCAGTCCCGCTTTTTTAAGTAATTGACTGGAAATGGATTGGATATGTTTTAGAATAAGCTTGGATACCTTCGATGTTAGTTTCATTTCAAAACCCGCATTTCCAATATACCAGCCCATTTCGTTTTTAGCTTCATGCAAAAATTCGGAATAAAATGTGTCGAGTATAAGGCAGTTTTTTTGCTTCGTTCTCTCAGATCTGCTTTCTACAATAAGTGCAGCGGCCCCATCCGAAAAAAGCGAATTCGCAACCCAGTTATCCAGAGTGTTTTTCTTCTGAAAGTGAAGTGTACAAAGCTCAACCGAGACGATCAGAACTTTCGCAGATGTATCAGCACGGCAGATATAATCAGCAATCTTAAGGGCATTTAATGCACCATAACAACCCATAAAATTTATACAAGTTCGTTCAATATTCGGGTTTAAACCTAGTTTTTCAACCAGCTCAATGTCAATTCCCGGCGCATGCATACCTGTGCAGCTAACGGTTATTAAGTGAGTAATCATTGAAGTCAGGTCCCCGCCATGATCAGTAAAGCAATTTTTAACAGCATTTGATGCCAATTCTGAGGCGGTATCCTGGTATAATCGTAATCGATCACGGGTTCCGGGAAAAGGCTCAAAATCTTTGGTTTTGCTGAAGAAAATATTATTATGACTTTCAGTTTCCCCAAAATCCGGGATTACTGAATACCTGTGCTCAATTCCCGAATGATCATAAATTTGCTTTAATCTGGCAGCATTGGCATCATTAAGGTCAAATGCCCTGACCATGAATCGATAGATATCATTCTGTGGAATCCGGTATTTTGGGTTGGCGGTACCAATCGCGCTAATGCAACTGCTCATAATTAAGTAAAATACAAAATATTTATGTTTTTGGATTCAATCAATCAATAGGTTGGCCACAATTAACTGTCCTCCTCTTCAAAAGCATAAGATTTCACTATTATCCTATTGCAGGATTAAATGTTATTTTAGTAAATGGATCGTTTCAGAAGTCTCTTTCCAAGCGCATCTGCTTTATTGCATTTGAGATTATTGTTTTCAGTCTTTCTGATGCCTGTATATCTTTTTGCACTCTCCCAGGTACCACAAATCAACTGGCATGATGCAATTTTAACATTCATTATATGGCATTTACTGGTTTATCCGGCAAGTAATGGCTATAACAGTTATTTTGATAAAGATGAAGGAAGTATTGCGCTGATAGAAAAACCGCCTCCGGTTGATAAAAGTTTGTATTATTTCTCCTTATTACTTGATATAAGTGCCTTGTTTTTAGCAATTTATGTTGGACGGATCTTGTTTTTTGCGGTCTTTATCTATGGGATATTTTCTAAAATGTACAGCCATCCTTCAGTCAGGTTAAAGAAATATCCTGTAATAAGTTTCATGATTGTATTTATTTTTCAGGGGGCCGTTGTTTACTGGAGTACTTATGCTTCAGTTTCTGGGCTTGACACACTCTTCGGCTGGAATTTGAATTTTACGCTCGCAGGACTCATTTGTTCCTGCCTGATTGGCGCGACCTATCCCCTTACCCAGGTTTATCAGCATGAGGCAGATTCTAAACGAGGCGATAATACCCTGAGTATGGTACTGGGTATCCGGGGTTCTTTCTATTTTTCAGCTTTTCTTTTCCTGCTCGCCGGGATTCTGCTGTTCAGTTATTGGTACAGATTGGAGCTTCTGAAAAACTTCTGGTTATTCCTTATTATGGTCCTGCCTGTTTTTACGGTATTTATCAATTGGTTCCTGAAAGTTTACCAGGATCCGGCTCAGGCAAATTTTAAGAATATGTCGCGAATGACATTGGTTAGCAGCATGATGATGCTGATCTATTTCGGAATCCTGAATTTTATTTAGACATTGAAACAATAAAATCCGTGTATTCTTCAGGAAGTGAAAGTTCTTTGGCTCCTGCCATTATACTTTTTAAATACTCTTTGGAAGGATAAATGTTTTCTTCCTCACTATCGGAGATGAAAGTAAATGCCTGGACATCATCCTGTTCTGTTTCTATGCTTACGCTGATCAGCCGGAAGCCCGGTTCTGTGCTTAAAAGGGCATCACGGTATTTCGTACTGATCTGACAGATCAATCCGAATACATCTTCAGATTCTGAAGCAATAAGATTAGCCCTTGCAGTTCCATCGGAGTTTTTCACATTAAACCTGAAGCCATAATCAGCGAGCCTCCCCTGCTGGTAGTTTTCAATTTTCTCACCGGTTCTTTGTTCCAGCGTGCTTATTTGCAGATTGCTTGCATAAGCAAAATAGTTAAAGTGATTATTGTCTTCCATTTGTTTCGGTTCTGTGTTGTAATAAATCTAAAATACCAATACGGTTTACAAAAGTAATACATACAAAAATAGTAATACATTTGTATATTCGTATTATAAATTAGAATACAATGGAAACTTCAATGATGACTAGTAAAGGACAGGTAGTTGTCCCTTCCAGACTCAGGAAAAAGTATGGCATAAAGCCCGGATTGAAAGTGGTATTCATAGAACAAAAAGATGGTGTACTGATCAGGTCAATGGATCAGGCATTTTTTGATCAGTTTGTTGGGATATTAAAAGACGATGCACCTTCAAAAGAGGAATATTTATGCTGGAAAGCTGAAGAAATTGAAATGGATGAAAAAAAATCCCAAAAATGAAGCATGTAGTGTTTGACAGTTATGCACTTATAGCTTTATTTCGGAAAGAGGATGGATTTGAATTTGTGCGGGATGTTCTCATCAAACTTTCTGAAGGTGAATTAACAGGCTCAATAAGTGTGATTAATGTTGGTGAAATATATTATATGGTCAGTCGTAAAAGCAATGTTAAAAAAGCGGAACTGGCAATAAGTGCGCTATTACAATTTCCTATAGAAATTATCGATGCAGGTTTCGATCTCACCCTGGAAGCTGCTAAACTAAAATCCAGGTATAAACTATCTTATGCTGATGCTTTCGCAGGAGCTATTTCAATATCCCAAAAAGCTACCCTAATTACAGGTGATCAGGAGTTTAATAATCTGAAAGCCGAAAAAGGTTTCCAAGTTCATTTTATTTGAGGACTCCACTCCTTGTAAAACTGTTCCAGATAAGAAAGCATAAACTGATGACGTTCTTCAGCGATCCTGCGCCCGGTTCCGGTATTCATTCGATAATTTTTGGTTCTCTTTTACTGCCTTCATATAATTCGTATTCCAATAGTCTGCAATCCAGTTTACCATTATAAAACTCGATCCTTCTTGAAGCACGTAAGCCTATTTTCTTTGCGAGATCAGGATTACCCGTGAAGATATATCCTCTGTAACCTTTGCAATTCTGCTTCATGAAATCGCCAATGCTTTTATATGTGGCTTCGAGCTTTGTATGTATGCCCAAACGTTCGCCGTATTCCGGATTAAAGATGACGACTCCGGAACCTTCCGGAACCACAGTATCTGCAAAATCGCAGACTGAAAAATCGATCAGATGATCAACCCCGGCAGTACGTGCATTTTTTATTGAAATATCAATTGCATCTTCCGAATGATCAGTAGCTACAATTCTGAAATCGATCTCTTTTTTTGCCTTCTCTTTTAGCTTGCGTCTTTCTTCGAAGAAAACCTGTTCATCATATCCTATGATATGCATAAAGCCATAGTTCATACGGAACATACCCGGAGTTTTATCGGTTGCGAGCAATGCGGCTTCGATTGCCAGGGTTCCAGAACCGCACATCGGAACCACAAAGGGACTTTTCCGATCCCATCCTGTAGCCATGATCGTTCCAGCGGCTAATGCTTCAAGCATGGGGGCCTTTCCGGGGATCTTGCGGTATCCGTGTTTGGCCAGTGTTTCGCCCGAAGTATCAATAAATATCTCAGCGTCATTTTCCTTCCAGTAGAGGTGAATGACCGCTTTATTTGCTTCAGATCCGGTATTTGGCCTGATCTCCTTTTTCTCTTTGATCCGGTCAACAATGGCATCTTTCACTTTCAGATTTGCAAAGAGCGGAGTAGTGATCGTTTCATTATCCACGTTCGATGTCACAGAGAAATATCCTGTAAAATCGATCAGCTCTTCCCAGGCAATTTCAAGAAGTTCTTTATAAAGTCTGGCAGGATTCTCGGCCGTAAATGTTTTTATGGAATAAAGTACCTGACTGGCACAGCGCAAATTAAGATTCAGCGGAATGCAGTCATTTATGGAACCCTCGAGTTCGAGTCCGGTACTGAATGTCCTTGAAATTTTATATCCAAGGGCTTCAACTTCCTTCTGCAGATAAGGTGATAAGCGGTTATTGCAGGTGATTATAATTTTGCTTTTTTTGTGGAAAACTTGCATAATAATTTGCGAAGTTAACAATTAAAAACGGCCTTAATTTTATACTTTTACATTTCGTATCAGCCGACAGGTTTTTGTGATTTAAATCTGCTTAATTTTATACGATCTAATTTCAAAGAACATCATTAATTATAATAAACATGGACATTAAAGGTAAAGTACATGAAATCTCAGCGGTAATTACCGTGAGCGACAAGTTCAAAAAACGTGAGCTAATACTTGAATACGCAGAAAATCCTACTTATCCGGAATTTGTGAAGTTTGAGGCAGTACAGGATAAAGTGAACCTGTTTGATAATATTAAAGTGGGAGACCAGGTTGAATTATTTTTTAACCTTCGCGGACGTCCATGGACGGATAAGACAGGTAAAACATCTTATTTCAATACTTTATCGGTATGGAGACTGACACCACTGGGTTCAGGCGATACTGCTGCGGCAGCTCCTGAATATGCAGCTCCGGTTGATATCAGCTCAGCTCCTGATGATGATGATCTTCCTTTCTGATTTGGAAGAATTTTGCTTTTAAAAGAGTGCAGGATTTAAAAACTGCCTTTCTATTTTGTTTTTTAGTTTATGCATTCTGTTCTGAAGTCCCTCTCTCCGTCAGTTATGTTTTAAAGAATACCAAAAACGCCTTAAATAATGCATTTAAGGCGTTTTTGTTTTAAGTCCTACCCCAATAGCCCAAATAAGCGCATACTTCTGGTGCCCTGTCAGAGTCAATGAGGAAATAGGGCGCTGGAAAGCTCATAAGTTGCTGTTTTTCAGTCTATTTGGTCATTGAGCATCTTGATGGACTTTATAAAATAAGTGAATTTTATTCACTTGGTGTATCCATTGAAAGTGTAAGCAAAATGCCCGGACATACCAATATACGCACCACACAACACTATGCTAAGATTTTAGATAGCAAATTGGTGAGGATATGCAATTATTGAAAATGCGGCTGGCTTCGATTTAATAAGCGTATTGAACACAATCGGTCATTTTACCGCTTAAGCAGCAAAAAGCGGATAGCCGGATAATGTGTCAAGGCCGGAGCAAGCCAATGAAAATAAAACAAAACGGCCTGCTCTGTATAACCTTTACTCATTATACGGCCTGGCTAAATTTGCGTGGGTGGTGAAATGGAGAAATACCAATAATTCGTTAACCCAATTATACCAATAGACGTTTGTTACACTTCTTTCCCTTTACCCATTCGTTCAGCTATACTTAGAAACTGTCCAGGCAATTTAGTTTTCTTCTGTCCGATTTCTATAAAGTCTGATGTGAGTGGGAGATGAATTAATTCATCATCATGTATCTCTAACCCAAAAGGGAATTGCCAATCTATTAGATACCAAGTAGAATGCTTTAAAGTTGGTTCCATTGATTTAATTAAATTTTCGTATGCTTTATATTTTTTTGCGTCAATTGATTTGGAAAATTCTTCTACGTCACCATTGTCGTAAATGTAGCTCCAATGAAACTTCGTCCCACCCAAAAAATTGCGCGTGTATTTGTTGAAATGTAAAAAGTCATTTTGGGTTTCGAGTGGCAATTTTTGCTGTTCTTTTATCCCGAATTTGTATAGTTCAATAACTCTCGGATCCATTCCCAGCTCCAAAGTAGTAATTCTCTCTATCCATTGAAAAGGGTATCTGGAAATGTTGAGTCTGTAGTCTGAAAGTATATTAGCAGATATTTTCAATGAATTTCGTTGCATAAAAATGATATTTTTAGTGTCCGGCTTTACCAACCAAACCATAAATTTCTTGTCAATATCATGATAAAGTACCTCATAGAAAGAATCAATAATATTGCCACAACCGGGACAAGTATGTTTAAAGAAAGTTCCTTTTAAAACGCTTTGTCTGAGTTCTGGATTTTGCCTCACGTTTATCGAAGTATATACCTGTGTTTCAAAAGTCTTACCGCACTTTTTACAGTTAATATCAGCTGTTGCTTCTTTGCTCATAGTTGTTTATTAATGACCGCTACTGTTTACAAGAACGCTATTCTTGTTAACATCGTTCATACTTTACCCCCTTGTTATCGGCATCCGTTTCTCTATCCAAGAATATATGTCTTTAAACTTAATTGGTTCCCCTCCATCTAAAAGCACGCCTGAATCCTTTGTTTTCTGCTTCTCTAACCGTAGCTGCATAAAATTCTCCATTGTTTTTTATTAGTGTCTTGTCATACTGCTGGTCGAATGGTAAATGATAAATTTTTTCTCCATCAGAGGCGATATTGCATTTTATTACTGGATATTTTTCCA
>JBAZCD010000001.1:0-38331 GCA_041671205.1 Pedobacter sp. | reverse complement strand
AAATTGAATTACTAATGCCTGTTCCCATCAATATCCCCAAAATCAAACAGTCACTGGTCAGTCAGGCCAAAAAGCTTCATTACCTTACCAACGAAGAAATTTTAAACCATTTTCCCGAGCCCGAAAAAAATATTGAAGTTATCGACGATATCTTTGATTATCTTTTCGCCAAAGGGGTAGATGTTTTCGACAAGGTAGAGTCCAAAGAAGCTCTTGAAGCCGAAAAGGCGCGTATCAATAGTGCCGATCTTCTGGCACTTCTGTCCCAAAAAGGCACCGTTGATTCCGTCCGCATGTATCTCAAAGAAATCGGCAAAATCAATCTTCTGGTCTTTGCCGACGAAGTTAGGCTGGCCCAGGAAATCGAAAAAGGCTCCAGCAAGTCCCGCGAGGCTCTAATAAACGCCAATTTAAGGTTAGTGGTTTCCATCGCCAAAAAATATATCGGCCGCGGTTTGTCATTTTTGGATTTAGTCCAGGAAGGCAATCAGGGTTTAATGCGGGCGGTCGAAAAGTTCGACTGGAAGCGCGGTTTCAAATTTTCTACCTACGCCACCTGGTGGATCCGTCAGGCTATCACCCGGGCTATCGCCGATCAGGCCAAAACTATCCGTATTCCTGTCCACATGGTCGAAACTATCAACAAAGTCTACAAAGCCACCCGGGCCTTAACCCAGCGCTTAGGTCACGAGCCTACCACCGAGCAAATTGCCAAAGAATGCGAAATATCGGTCGACAAAGTTGAAGAAATCTACCGTATCTCTCAAGATACTACATCGCTGGCCACTCCGGTAGGCGACGACGAGGATTCGTTTTTGGGTGATTTTATCGAAGATACCACCCAGCCTTCCCCTTACGACGAAACCTCCAAGGAGCTTTTGCGTGAATCTATCGAAGAAGTTTTAAATTCTCTCGATGAACGCGAATCCAAAGTTTTGTCTCTCCGTTTTGGCCTGATGGGGGAGACGCCCAAAACTCTCGAGGAAGTTGGCAAGATTTTCAATGTCACCCGCGAGCGCATCCGCCAAATCGAAGCGAAGGCTTTACGTAAGTTAAGGCACCCTTCAAGAAGGAAGAAATTGCAGGACTACTTAGAATAGGTTTACCCGCCGAAGCTTTGCGTAGGTGGGCGTAAAAAGTTGCAGGATTATTTAGAATAAGCACATCCGCCACATTTGTCCTTTCTGTCCCATAGGTTCCATGTTTAGTATTTTTTAGTTTTGAAATTTGAATTTTGGAATTTGGATTTATTTAGTATTTAGAATTTAGAAATTAGTATTTATTCATGAATCATATTTCATAAATCATAAATCAATTCCACCCTATGTCATTGCGATTCCGACTTTATGTCGGGAGAAGCAATCTCAATCCACCTTAAATTTCCTCAACGCTACCCCCCGTCCCACATTCTCGTCTCTGGTAAAAGTTATCCCGTCCGCAAAAATTATTTTTTTATTTTTCTTATCCAATTCGATTCCCAAAATACTCCCGTTACCGACGCTGTTTCTGGTAACACCAAATAATTCCTCCACCAAAGCCGTAATAACATGTCCATGAGTTGCGCAAATAATATTCTGATATTTCATTATTTTCACCGCTTTTATCCAGGCTTTTATCCTGGCTACAAAATCCGGGTATCGCTCCGATCCCACAATGTATCTTCCTTCCAGGAAGGCTGCGTTCATCTCCGGGTATTCTTCAATTGCCAAATCCTTGTTGACCCCGGTTAGCAATCCGTATGTATTTCGTTCTTTAAGGTAAGGATCATCCAGCATGGGCAAATTTAGCTCATTAGCTATAATTTCACCCGTTTGCCAGGCTCTTTTCAGTGGGGAGGCCAAGATAACATCCCATTTTAATCCGATCTTTTTTAATTTTTCTGCAATATTAAAAGCCGTTTTTATCCCCTGGGGTGTTAATTCTCTTTCCGACCACGATCCATATTCGTTATAAACATCGTCAAAGCTTTCACCGTGTCGGACAAAGTATATTTTCATAATTATTTATCAAAGGCAATTCCCTCTGATTGAATATAATAATTGCTTTTGTCATCCATCCCTACTTTGAGCATCGCTCCTTCTTCCAGGCTTTTTGGTTTCATTTTCAGCATCTGGCCAATAACTGCCGCCAGGACTTTTCCATGAGTAATACAGCCAATATTTTTAACATCCTGCCTTTTCAGGTATTCAAATATTAAGGGAATCCGTGATTCAAAGTCATCTTTTCTTTCCGATCCCAACACATATTTTCCTTGTTCGTAATCAGTCACCAGTTCCGGGAACCTTTTCTTAGCCACTGTTTTATTAATCCCGCTTAGTAAGCCATAAGTGTTTCGCTCCTTAAGATACTGCATCACCTTTACTTCCGCCTTCATCTCTCTGCCCATAATTTCAGCAAAAATCCTGGCTCGTTTCAGCGGAGAGCAAAAAATTATTTGGTATTTTTCTCCCTGGCGGCACAAGTTAGTGGCGATTTGGTAAGCTTTGCTTACCCCCTTGGGTGACATTTCCGGGTCAGCCCAGCCCCCGTATTGGTCGTAAATATCGTCAATGGCTTCTCCGTGCCGGAAAAATGTGATTACTTTATCGCCTTCTTGCTTCGGCTCCGGCTTCTGGTCTTCTTCTGTTATTGCCGTTGTCAACTCATCTATCGTAACTCCGAAGATCATTGCCAGTTTAACCAATTCTTCAGCCGAAATTTCTCTTTCCCCACTCTCTATCTGCGAAATTGTTGGCCGGTGAAGATTCATTTTCTTAGCTATCTCTTCCTGCGAAAACCCCAGATTTTTTCTCAAACCCCTTACCTTTTTGGCCAAAGCCGTTTTAAATTTATCCATCATCATGTAAGAAAATATAACATTACCAGTCCACAATGTCAAACATCCAGTCCAAAAACGTAAGGAAAGCTTACCAACACCGACAGCGTTTTGTTATTTTTTACTCAAACTTTTGGCTATTCTGAAGGATTTTCTCTTTAAGTTCTGCCGAAGTTACCCCTTTTATCACAAACAAGTTCATTGACGTGGTCAGTACTTCAACATTGTCTTTAAGTAATGTCATTAAGGCCTGGTGATCGATTGCATAAGTATCAAACTCATCTTCTTTACCGTGTACTTCCACATTAATTAAAACTGCGTCAGTTTCCGGAACAATCCCATCATAAAAGTTCGTCCAATAAGCAACCAAGATATTCTCACCTTCTGGCGACCTCATAATTTCAATCTCATTCCCTACGTGCTCGCCGTAAATTTTGTCCAATTCCGGCAAGCTTGCCTGGTATTTTTCAAAAATATCTATTTGTTTTTGGTCATCAAGTCTTTTGGGTAGTTTGAATGTCATATTAATCCATATTATCAGTGGTCCTATTTAAAAGCAAAATAATTGTCCCTGGCTCCAAAGCTTATGCCCCCTAAGTAACCTATTATTTATTATTTTTTAAATAATTTTTACTAGTGCTCTCCCTTTCATCAAAGGGAGAGTTGGTGAGGGATTTCTTAATGAAGTTTTGAAAATTTGATAATTTCAGCCAAAGGCTGCCTGCCCGCCTCTGGAGAGATCCACCTTTGTTCGAGAAAATCGGAATTTATTTAGGATTTAGAGTTTAGAAATTAGGATTTATTCACGTTTTCTGTTTCAATCCCGTTCTCTAGCTGTTTCATTTACCACGATCTTACTGATGTTTTCGCCGTTAATATTCAATATCGTCACCGATCCGTTTTCTACGTTAACGTTCTCTCCGGTCAGTAGGAACATCATCATCCGAATAGACCACTGGTGGGCAATAATTACCACCGTTTCCCTCTCAAATTCGATTTTTAAATCTTCTATGAACCGGTAAATCCGGCGTTTCAGCCCTTCCAGATTTTCCACCTTCCTTCGGGGCGATAGTAGTTTGCTAAAGCTTATTCCCATTGCCTCCGTCCGGTTTTTAAGTATTTCGTCCAGTGTTTGAATGCATCTTTCTGTATTAGAGCAAAAAATCTGATCAATGTTTTCGTCCATCAGGTATTTAGCCGCCTTTTTTGCCTGTTCCCGGCCTCTTTCGGTCAGGTCGTTTCTTTCGCTTACCTTACCGGCATTTAATTGCGACTCCCCGTGGCGGACTAATATTAGCTTCATCCGAGTATTTTAACATCAAGCCACAAGCTTAAAAACGTGCCCATCCAATGTTATAATTCTATCCAGCACTTTTTAAATCTATACTACGAAAATTTTTCGAAGCGTCCCAACAGGAACGTTAATTTTTCTTCGAAAAATTTTACGTTCCCCTGTAACTCAATGGTAGAGTGCCCGCCTGTGAACTAAAATCGCAGCTTCTCCGAGTAATCGGAGTTGAAAAACCGGAAGAATTCAAGGAAGTCTAAACCCCGACTTTACGTCGGGACACGATAACCCTGAGCCGAGGGACGTAACATCCGCTCTGGCGGATTGTACGTTCAAGGTGCAGAGACTAGGTGAGTACACCTTGGCAAGTTTGACTTGCCGTCAAGCCTCCGGGTCCCGCAGCTGCGGGATATAAGATAGTCCAGGCCCTAGTGAAAATTAGGGATCCCTGTAAGCGGTCGGTTCGAGGTTCGAATCCTCGCGGGGGAGCCAAGCTTGACGTTCGGCATAATTTAAGATTGTGTCGAATGGTTTTATCGCATCGTATCGGACTAATTTGTCTTCTACCCTAAGGTTCGATAGTACGAGCTTGATTAACTGCCTTCTTTCTTCAACTTCTGAACTTTTGAAAAGCTCATAAGCCCGATTTGCCAGCTCTAACAGGTATCTAGCCGTGATGTAGTAGTTGTCGTCAGCATCTTGAAGAATACTAAGTCGGGTATCTATCTCAGCTACTTTCTCACGGAATGACTGATAGAACTTGTCATACTCATCGTCAGTAATACGCCCGTCTAATCTATCAATGTAGATTTTTTCGAGGCGTTTGGTGTATATCTCGTGCTCTTCTGTTAGTTGCTTATATTGTGTCTCTCTAAAATCGGTTTTACCTTCGTGGCTGATTTGTAGAGCATTGACTATTTGTTCCAAAATATAGTCAGGGACTTGTAGCCTCTTAAAAACATTGCCTATCTGTTCGGTTATAGTTTCCTCTCTTAGCCAGTCAGCCCCGTGTTTGCCATTGTATTGGGTGCAATGGTAGTAAACGTGTCCTTTGTGTTTCTCTGGGGTTACAGCTAGCCCACAATGACCGCATCGTAGCAATCCTCGGTAAATATATGACTTGCCTGCATACTTAAAGGGTTTTTTGTTGAAGCCTGCCTTTATTTTCTGTACTTGGTCAAATAAAGATTTCTCAATTATATGTGTGTAATTGTGCGGATACGTTTTTTCGTTTGACTTATCTTTGTTCCAAGTCATAAGACCGTAGTAAAAATCGTCTTTTAATACCTTGTCAGTAAAGCCTTTTGACCAGTTGACCCCGTATTCTTCCTTTAGCTTTTTGCGTAGCAAGTCCATTGAGAAACTACTTGTTGCGTACCATTCGTAGGCTTTTTGAACTATTTTTGACGCATAGTCATCAATAACTATTTCTGTTTTATCCTTGGCAATAGGCACTCGCTTATAACCGCAAGGTGGTCGGCTTGGGTATATACCACTTCTTAACATTTGTTCTTGTTTCCTTTTGACGTTATCACTTAGTTGAAGAACGTAGCTTCTAGCGAACATTACCGCCATATCCCAACGTAATAAGTCTGAGCTATTTGAATTTTGGTTGATTACCAGACTTTCCCTGTAAAAATGTATTTCGAGTTTTCCAGCTTTTCGTAGGTCGTCCAACTGTACGGACTCCTTGAAACTTCTTTGAAGCCTATCAACTGTATCGACAACAAGAGCGATAGGTTCGCTTGATTGCTCAATTTCTGCTACAACCATTTGGAATTTCTCTCTGTCGCCCTTAGTCGAGGACTCTTCTATCTCGTAAGTTTTCCATACCGTTAAATCTTTATGTTTTATGTAATCAGATACACGAAGAACCTGAGCCTCATTTGAGTCCTGTTTCTTTTTATCTGATACTCTAGCTAAGATTATTGCTTTCATTATTAGTAATTTCTTGTTCCTTTACAGTAGGGAAACTTTGAACAACCATAAAACTTACCCCTACGACCATTTCTTAAAACCATAGGGGAGCTACATCGTGGACAGTTCTTATCATTCAAAGCGGGGCTTTCTTGAGTATTATTACTCGCAGGCTTTTCAACCAACGTATAGCCCTTGCAATGGCAACAAAATCGCCCATATCCAGTAATTAAATCTGGGTCTCTAAAATCTTTGTACTCTCTTACTTCTTTGCATTTCGGACATTCTTTCATTTCGCCGTTTTGCAGACCCTCAATCGTGCCGTGTATGTTTTCGAGAAGAGAATTAGCGCTTTCTGGTTTTTTTAGTAAGTTTCCAATTCTATCGTCAATACTAGCTATCGGATTTTTTCCGCTATTGAACTTATTAATTCGTAAAAACTTATAGCCATAGCTTTCTAATACTTTCTGACGATATACGTCATCGTCAGAATAATAATTCTTATAGTTGAACTCATTTACTTCATCTACCTCTTTGAAGTGTTCTCTAAAACCATCATATTCGATAATGATTTTGTGTTCTTTGTGTCGTTCGTCGGTATATATGAGAAGAAAATCAACCTTGTAGGCTGGATGGGTATATGTTCGGTCTAACTGTTTGAGATATTTTCCTATTTCAAACTGAGGCATAAATTCAATAGAGTCTTTATGCTCTTTCCAGAATTTAGTTTGAT
Organism: Pedobacter sp.; assembly: GCA_041671205.1. Lineage (GTDB taxonomy): Bacteria > Bacteroidota > Bacteroidia > Sphingobacteriales > Sphingobacteriaceae > Daejeonella. The sequence goes on along the minus strand of JBAZCD010000001.1, from coordinate 31,578 downwards.
AAAACCAATTCAGAACTTCTGGTTCCATCTTGGACTTTTCATCAACCTCTGAAACGTCGTGTTCTTTTCTAGCTTCACCTAACATATATTTGTAATGTCTCAACGCCTCTCCAGCAGAGCCTGCAAAATCCTCAAGGGGCTTACTCAACACGAAATGAACGCACTCTTTGGCACGGCTAAATCCCACATTCAAACGTTGTGCTTTTATCTGTCCATCCTCTTCAATGTCAACATTGCTCAAGTCTTTAATGAACACGCCCCAAAGTTTGTCGCTGTCAGGGGACGCTACCATTGAGTAGTAGATGGTGTCGCGCTCTTCACCTTGACACGTATCGAATGTCATTATCTTGAGTTGTAATTTATCTTGGAAATAATCCCACTCTGGCATTTTTCCTATCATTTCTACCAATAACTTCTGTTGGTTTGTGTGTGGTGTAATGATGCCAACACTTATTGCTTTATCTTCATCCTTTAATCGTTTAAGTTCTGAGATAATAAATTCAACTTCCTTAACATTGGTATTCGGATAAAGTTCATCGGCTGAAGTGGTTTTAACATATGAGAATTTAATAACTTCGTCTATGGACTTTCCGCGAATTTTCATTACCTGCAAACTATCTTGGTAGAAGTATTTATTTGAATATGAAATGATTTCCTTATAGCCTCTAAAATGCTTTAGTAACTGGATATTGTAGTTACTGATGAACTCAAAGAATTCGAGAATAGATGTTTTAATGTTGAACTTATGAAGTCTCTCTAGCTTTATTGCATCCGTGGAAATGTTAGCCCTAAAACTAGCATTCAATCCATTGAGGTATTCACGGTTGGTATCACCGCGTGCTTGCGCTGCTTTAATGTTGCTAAACTGTTTTTTATCTCCAAGAATTAACACCTTTTTTGCCCGCAAGAGAGCAGGAAAAGCTTGCGCTATGCTTACTTGTGATGCTTCATCAATCACTACTAAATCAAATAGTTCTGGCTCTAATGGGATATACTCTGCGTAATCTCGAATGCCTGCCAAAATACACGGAAACGCTTCCTTCAGCTTCTTAAACTCGTCTCTTGGAAATCTTTGTTTATTTTTAATGATGTTCCGCAACGTTTGGGCATCACTACGATTATGTTCGTAGAAATCTATTAACCGACCGTCAAGAAGATATGTTGCTTGAGTAGTAACTAAATCTTCTATCTGCTTCATACGAGCTGCATAATTTAACTCGTGGATATTTGAAAAATCTCTGCTTACTTTTTGGTCTAAGTTCAAATACCTTATTTGCTTATCAAACTCTAATTCAACAGTATCTATAACTCGGTTGCTTATTATTGTGGCGAATTGGTCGATGTTGATACCAATCTTTCCAGCTGTCTTCGGGTATTTCCCAATAATCTCCTTGAGATACTCGACGTCTCCGTTCAAAGCGATGAGTGTCTCGACTGTTTGTGTTAGCGTTTCATCGGTAAGAAGCTTGTGAGCAAGCGTAATGTAGTCAAAAGCCCTTTTACTTTTTTCGTTTATCTCGTCGCCAAGTTTTTGAGCAAAACTAAACACTTCGTATACGTCTTTGAGTTCTTGGAGCTGGTCGTGAGGATTGGAGAATGTGGTATGGATAAGTTTTTTCTTGAAACTGACATCTAATTCTTCTGCCTGTTTTTTGGTGAAGAGATAACCGATTGCCCAAAGCTTTAGTTTTGAATACTCTTGAATGAAGTGTTCTAGCTCCTGCAAGTCTTTTGAAGTAAGTTGTGTAAATTTATTTATGGTAGTAACTTTGTTAGAGAAAGACGTTTTTACTTTTTGCACGCCTTCGAGCGCCATTACCAAGAACTGCAAAAGGCTTTCGTAATCATCGAGAGTTTTTATGCTCTTAGGATTTACTGCAAGAAGCTCAAATAGCTTCAGTGTTTCATTAGAAGTAAATGTGCCCTTAATTTGTTGTAGAGAGCTTCGTAATTCCCCAAGTTCAATGGCTGCTTCATTTTGTTGTGCCAATTCGTCAAGGTCGAAGATTAAATCCTTTTCGTTAAAGTAAAGCTCTAAATCAAAAAACTCGTGAATTTCTTTGATGTTAATATCACTGTAGGCGACAATCTCTGCTTCAATGTCTTCTCTTAAAGAGTTGCCAGACTTTGTAATAGTTTCTTCTATCGAGTCGTAGTCTTTTTTTACAGCGCGATGATGTGTTTTAATACCTTCAATAGCACTTTGAGCGAGAATTGAATTATAAGTATTGCCAGTTTTGCCAAGTCTTAAAATAGGATTTTGAAAGTTCTTATCGTAGCGAACTTTATTCATTGTCTGTGTAATCTTATCTTCGACAACATCCAACGCCTCCTTTTTATCAGAAAGTACCAATACCGACTGATTTTTCAAGATTGCATCGAAGATGATGGCGGTGATGGTATGACTTTTTCCTGTTCCTGGTGGTCCTGAAACTACCAGATAATTACAACCATCTTTACGAATAGCAGACAAGATTTGGCGCTGTTCACTATTAAGCGGGATTGGACTTGGATATACAAGCCTGTCTGGTGTCTCAGTGTTGTCCCATTCACTCTCAACTTCTGGGTTAGACGGTTCTGGGTTGTTTCTAATAAAGTCGTCTATCAGTTTATTGAAGATTTCAGCAAGGTCACCACCCTCTTGAGTTAATTGTTGCAAAATTTCTTCGTAGTCATTAACCAATGCCTCGTCGGACTTATCAAATAAGCAGATATAACTACTATTAGAAATCCGTACAGATGCACCTCGAGCGATTGTAGGTTCACCATTTGAGAAGCCAACTGTCCCTTCAAGTTCAAAAAAATGAGTGAGTTCATTTAATATGCCATTGATGATTTGGGGGAAATCATCCTGATGTTGAGACAAATATACAATGCGCTCTGATATTGTCTGTAAACTGCCCTTTGTCCCTTTTTGTATATTGTGTTCTTGTACGATAAACTCAAGCGCTTTTTTGTTTATGTACACCTGTGAATCAAACTCTATATTTAGAGTATCTCCATCCCTTGTTGTAGCAAAGGGGATGTAAAAAATCGGGTATTTATTGTTGTTGAAAGATATATCACCAAAATAAAGATAAAAGTCCTGCTTATCTAAAATAGTTTTGTTGCGCTCCATTTCAAATAATTCCAGAAACAAGTCAGCCACTTGGAGGTTTTCAAAAAACGAGGCGAGATTGCCCTTCACATCCTGTGGTATAAAGACCGACTTGAGCTCTTTAGTAAGGTTAACTTTTTCCTGAGCTATGATGAGATTTAATACTTCTGAAATCTTGTTCTCTAACAAACGAAGGATTACCGATGTTAGCTCTTCTTCAATCAGGTATACGTTATCTTCGTCGCCGAGATTAAGATTTTGTAGGGGTTTTTCGATGCTTTCTACAAACGGGTGAACGAGTTCGCTGCGTATAATTTTTGTGGCTTCTTCTACCGAGTTAGTAAGTGCTACATCGTATTCTTTTGCGTATAAAGTGCCCGCTTTTTCTATTTCACTGGCGACCTTTTCAGTAATGGCGTTAATTTCTGCATTGCTTATCTTGCCTACTTGGAGCTTGATTAAATCGAGTAAGTTCTTGGGAAGATTTGTTTTATAGACTCCTTTTCCGACTTTACTCAAAATATCTTTTTCAAAGCCTTTACTGATGAGTTTTGATGCCAAGTTGCTGAATGAAGGGTACTTTTGAAGATTTAATCCGATAAGTAAATTATCATTGTTCCTAAACTTGATAGCTCGACGCGGAAGTCGATGCTTATGGAAATCCGTTTCTAGGAAATCCATAAAGTATTTAGCAATTTCTTTTATGAAGTTCAAACCATTTTTTTCTTTTGGCTCTTGGTTTTTCATATTCATTACTTTTTGTGAACCCTTAAAAAGGTATCTAAATCTGCTTTTTTTATTCGGTATTGCTTGCCAGCCTTCAGGGCTACGAGGCGTTTAGCTTGTATCCATCGGTAAACAGTCAGATAGGCAACCTTTAATGTTTTGGCGACTTCTTCGATAGAGTAATACTGCTCTTGTGTCATATTAGTTATATTTATCATTATTTAACATTGTACCTTGAAAATCAACTAGTTTTAATGGTTCAAAGCGTGTCAAATGTTCACGGACTATCCCGAGAGGGCTTTTTGTAGCTGGTAGCCTTACTGTTTTTGCTTCTGCAATAAGCCTATACCAGCTTCGTTGACCATACTTGCTGAACATATTTCTTAGTTCACGAGGGGTTGTATCGTTAAAAACTTGTCTTAAACCATAGAGTTGCATTGTTTTGCGTATTCCTATATTTGGGTTATTGATTACGAGGTCAGCCAATAATGACTTAGGGCTCGTCGGTTTGTAATCGAATAGGGGTAGCCGTTTACTTTCAATTTCGTCTAGGTAATGAAGTAACACCTGTTGAGCGATTATAGGGTTAAAAAGGTTTTTTAGGGTCAATTCAGATTGGATACCAAGTGTACGAAAAAGTTGTCCTATTTTCTGGCGTTTGTTTAGTCTTATTTCCATTCGCATTACCTCTATCCGTTTTCTTTCTTTGAATGTTCCAAAAAGATTGAGCTGTAGGGCGTTATCGTTCTCTATTGCCCGTTTCTCGCTTTTGTTAGCCATTTCAAGGTCTTTGAGCTTGTCATAAAAAGCTACTTCATACGAATTGCTGTGCCATTTATAGCTATGACCGTCGTTGCGGTAATCGGTTTGGTTTACATCAAGTGCAAGCGAGATATTAGCCTCTTTAATTTTGCTTATGAGGTAATGAGGAGTTGTTCCATCCGTAAGTGGGATATTTTTTGAATAGTGAATGGCTGAAACAGGGGCATTTTCTAAAACTTGGGTAAAAACCAACACACCCATTTCTCTTAGCCTTGATTTCAAGAGTGTGACAACTGGCGTAAAGTCGTTTTGGGTTAGTTCATCAAAGTTATTTCCAAAAAGAAGTTTGGGTAAAGAGAGCTCGATTTTTAAGCTGGCTTCTCGTCTCCCTGTGTGATTGTAACGGTTTGTGAGAGTAAGTCGTGGCTTGTAGTAACCGTTCTTTAATTCTCGGCTAGTGGGGTTCTGTTTAGCTGGTGTATACCCACGACCACCCAAAGACGACTTCTCGTCCAAAATGAGCTTTGCCGATGGTTCAAACCTATCTGGTTCGTAAATTACAAACATACTTTTACTTAGTGTTAATACTATTGTGTCCAACATACATTTTCGTTACATCTTCAAACTTGGAAATAATTACTTTTTCAATTTCTTCTGCCACTTCTCGATTAATCGGATGAAAGATATTAAAATTACCGTTCGCGCCCTTCCGAGTGGGGTAGGTCAATCGATACCCACCTTGCGGTCTGGTATAGATACCGATTGACCCAAAATAAAAGCTGTTGTTATAAACGAAGCTCGCAAAACCTACTAAGCCGTCTTGGGCTTTAATGGGTGTTATTTGGACTTCGCTTAATATGGCTTTCATATTTTCCCGTTAGGTTGGTTTTCAATAAGTAACTCAGTTATGTATTCCTCGAGTTCTTTGTCCGACCACTTTTCCAAAGAAACCCAGCCAAACATAAGCAACTCTTCGAGCGTATCTGTATTGCGAGCGTGGCAAATGTCGCTAATTTTGTCGTTGATAATGATTTGATAAGCTTGCTCTCGACTTACTAGTTTTCGGAATGCTTTGATTTTCATAGTTTTTTCTGCAACTTTTTGGCTTTAATACCACGTTTAATTGCTTCTGATAACTGTTTTCTATACATTTGCTCAAAGACTTCTCTGAGTTTTTCGACCAACCATTTATCTAGTTCATCCATTGGTTTTTGAACTTGCATTTTTTAACACCTCCTTTCTGTTTTTGTTCTTTCTGTCAATCTTGATGAGCAACGAAAAAAACTCAGTCAATTTGCTGAGTTCATCTGAGGAAAGGGCGTATCCCTGTTTACTTGTCGTTACATTTTCGGTACTCATTACCGATAGGATATAAAACAGGGATTTAGCTAAAGTTAGCTAACTTTTATTGGAGAAAATCGGGGTTCAACTGTAATGTTTTCGTTTTGACAATAAGAAAATTGCTGATTGTTGTCTTTTTTTCAACTTGCTCGTTTATGCCTCTGCCAGCGTTGTAGACTTTACGCCAGTCATCTTTCTCTGGAACATCGCCCCAAGCTTCAATTATTTCGTCCCAATTCCAACGCCTAGACATAGCGTTTTTGTTTCGCAAGACGACTTTACAAAGCATTTCTTGGTCGGTATCTGGTGGTATTTGGATTTTCTTACCACGAAAGCTAATTAGGCAGTCCACAATGTCATAAGTTGGTAGTGTCATATCTATTGCCATTTCTCGTTCTAATTTTTCTAGCTGTAACCGTCTGAGACGGGCTTCTTCTGCTTTCCGCCTACTTTCGTCAGCAACCCAAGACATATCTATATTCTTTAGTGGGTCTTGGTAAAGGTTTGCCATTATCTTCGCTGGTGATTGGATACCATCAACTAGCTTAGATATACTTTTTGCAAAATTAGTTACCTGCTCTTTCTGTGCAGGCGTGAAATCCTTTACGTTTTTTAGGTCAGCTATTGTTAGTTTTTTATCTGATAATTTTGACATAGTTCATTACATCTTCAATACTTATGTTTGTTTATCGTATTTTATCAATTTTTGATACAATACGCTTATGGCAAATCCGCAGAAACCAGTGATAGGACAAGTAATTGATGAAAGGGGGCAATCTCACGAAACCAGAAAAGTGATAATAAGTAAGTTGGAAAAAGCCGTTGGTAGACCAGTTGTTTCTTTGTTTACTAGCTTCAAATACCCCGTTATTTTGAGCGATGATGACGCAGATATGCTTGAGGCAATACTGCAAACAATGAATTTGCAAAGAGGGTTTGCGTTACTTCTTAGTTCCCCTGGCGGAAGCGGTTTAGCGGCTGAAAGAATAATTAACTTATGTAGAAAATATAGTGGTACGGGTGAGTATTGGGTCATAGTTCCAGGTAAAGCAAAATCTGCGGCAACTATGGTAAGTTTTGGAGCAAGTAAGGTGTTTATGGGTCCCGCTTCGGAGTTGGGACCGATAGACCCACAGCTATCCATTGCCGAAGACGGGAGAGAGAAGAGGTTTTCACTCTGCAACGTTGTTGCAAGCTATAAGGAATTGTTTGATTTGGCTACTAAAGAAAAAGGTAATCTACAGCCATATTTACAACAGTTGCAAAGATATGACGCAAGAGAAATTAAAGACTTTGAAGATGCTATTTCTTTGTCGGAAGATATTGCTATTAGAGCATTAAAAACAGGTATGATGTCAGCCGAAACAGAAGCTAACATTAAAACAAAGATTAAAGTGTTTTTAACACCAGAAGAAACAAAATCACACGGCAGACTTATTGATAGAGAAAAAGCAGAAAGTTGCGGTCTAATTGTTGATAAACTTGCCTTAAATAGTAAGGTCTGGAAAACTTCTTATGAGTTGTATGTCAGATTAAATACTTTTGTATCTGCTCAAGTAGCTAAATGTGTTGAAAGTAGTCAATTTTCTTACGCAGTTAATATACAATAAGAGTAGACTGTATTTATATGAAAAAAACTAATCGTCAGACTAAGCCCAAGATGAGTGCAAGCCAGTCAAAACGATTTGACGAAGCTAAGATTAGTTATGAAAAAATGCTCCAAGAAGTTGCACCCTTTGTACCTAGAGTTCAAGCAAAAGAAGTAACCACGGCTGGTAAGTGGCAAAATACTTCAACCCTTTCTTTCTATTAACTTAGATAGCTAACTGAAAAGTTTCAAAGACTGTTTGGATGTTCTGTAAGCTAAATCCAAACTCTATTTCTCGGTTCTTAAATGCGTTTACCAAGGGGAGCAGAGTTGGATTTTTGGCATACAAAGCCTCTATTTGTGCCGTTGTATAGCCCTTTTTTTCAGGTTCGAACATTGGTAGAATTTCTGCCACTTCGCTTTTAGCCATTTCAATAAAGTTTAACGGTTTTTGCAGGTCGACACGCACAATTCCGTCTTTTAACGTTAAGTTCGAACCGACGCCCATTAAGATTTGCTTTTTAGCATCTCTGTCGCCTTTAGCAAACCAATGCCGAGCATAGCAAGCGAAGTTAAAGGTTTTTTCTGTAAGCTCGACCCATTGATTGATTCTGTTGTCAGTCCCTTCAAGTTTCTCTAATAGAGACGTCTTCTCTTTAATCAATGCGTCCTTCTGGCCTTTAAATTCATCATCAGACAAAAGCTCTCCATTTGTATTTTGTGGCGATATTTTTAACTGTAAAAGATTATCATTGCGTCGCACACAGTCGTCATAGGCGGCTTGCTGTGACTTTAAGATGGCATTTCTGTCTTCGGTTTCGATATCTGTCAATTCATTGAGGTATTTAACCGCCCAATTCTTGAAGCCTTCTGATATTTGGATTCTTTCGAGTAAGGTATCAAATTGTTTTTCGAACTTTTCAATTCTGATTCCTTTTTGATTACACTTTCCTTTTTTTCTCTTGGTGCAATGGTAGTAAATGTAATGCAGTCGAGTCGGATTTTCCATGTCCGTTATCAAGGTTTGACAATGGGGGCAGGCTACTTTATTGAGAGAGGCGAATTTATATTTACAATGCGAGCAAATTACCTGATACTTTTCTTCCGCTGTTATCATCGCGCCACATTCACCACATTGAAGTAGACCAGTGTAATCAAATTCGTGGGTTTTGGGTCGTGGTCGTCCTTTATTTCCTAAGTATATTTGCACTCTATCAAATTCTTCTTTTGTAATCATTGGCGTATATTTGCCTTTGTACCAATTACCGCTTTTTTCAGGGTATTCGAATTCTCCATAGTAAAATGGGTCGGTTAAAGTTTTATATATTTGACTTCTTGTCATAGGTTTACCGCCGATTTTTTTATGTTTCGGCGTTCTGTACCCCCAGTCGTTCAGCGCTCTAATGGCTTGCATCGGACTGCAAGTCCCCATTAGCATCACATCCCAAACCTTGCGAATGAGAGGGAACCTTTCAGGGTCAGGAAATAGTTTCTTATTTCCTTTCTCAGCATATTTATCATTCATGTAGCCAGCTTTTGCACCACTCGGTAAATAGCCCTTTTCAGCTTTTGTTTTAAGAGCGTTTTTGACGTTTCTACCCTTGTCGTCAGATTCCTTTTTTGACATCATGAAGCAAAGAGCTAACCAACTCTTGTCGTCAGGAGAATTTACATATATTTTCCCGGGTTTTCTTATTTCTACTATTTCACCCAGGTCAATCATATATATTACTTTTCCACCATCTAAAGAATTTCTAGCAATCCTTGATTCATCCCAGACAATAAGTCCATTGGCTTCACCATTTTCGATTCTACGTAACATTTCATTGAAATAATTACGGCCGATTACGTGGGCGCTACCAGATTCCTTATAAATTGCGACAACATGCAATCTGCTTTCTTCTGCAACTTTACGCAGTTCTCTTTCTTGCGATTCGAGAGACAACATTTGTCTGTCTTCTTGTTCCGATGATTTTCTGCAATATATAAAGTATTTATTCATATATATAAGACTTATCGTCTTCATTTATTATGGTCTTCATGTAATTTAATTTCAATTATTCTTTTTAATAATTCTTTATTTTATTAATATCTCTTATATGTTAATTAGCCGCTATGGTCGTTTAACAGTGGTTCAGGCTATAATCCATTGTTAAATCTTGATATTGGCTTCTTTCTATAAGAAGGGTTTCCTGTGCCTCTTACTAAATCAGTTTGTAAAATCAAGTAATGGGATACTTCGTATTGCCCCTTATTGTTTCTTTTAACTATTTTTCTTAACCAACCATATTTTTCAAGAATACTTATGTCTTTTCGAATAGTTCCAATGTTTAGCCCTGTTAAGGTTCTAATTGTTTTAAGTTCTGGGAATGAGATTTTATCTTTATTCATAAATGTTCTAATAACAGCGAATACCCCAAATGCTCTTGGGCCGATTTGTTTAATATAACCGCCTCTGGCAGTCATATAATTAACAGTGAAGTAGAAACCTTCACATTCGTACCCCTTGTTTGCTATTGCCCTTTCTTTAATACGGTCAAGGGCATTAGGAATCGTTTCGCCAATTTTTTTCATTTCCATATTCATATTTGCGCCACATGGCGCACTTTCAACTTGAATAAATCAAGTCTTTAAGTGTTCGAATAGCATCCGTAAATGATTTAATCTTTGAAATTGCTTGGTTTTTCCAATATAGATTAGTTAATTTTTCGCACTTGTCTTTATTGACGAAAGAAAACCAGCAAACTTTACCGATTTTTTCGACATTGCCTAACTCTAGCCCTTCGCTATAAAGGTACGCGGCAATATATAAATCTTTTACTCTGTAGCTATTTTGCATATTCATCCTTTCTAATCGGTTTATAGACAACGGCGAATAGCCTAAGTAATTTCATGCCTAGACGTTCAGCTTCGTTTGTTGAAATAGTTTTTTTAAATTCTTTGAAATAAATCAGTTGGAAATCTTTAATCGCAGAAGGAGACAGCCGAGTAGTGGACTCTGGGAGATGGGTATGGTTTTGGTATAAATTGTTCTCAATATCCATATTTGCGCAATAAAAAAACCGCTAGCCGTAATCGTCGGTCTAGCAGTTAATATCGCGCATAGAGAACAATCTCTTGCGGGCTAAGATGTTTGAAGATAAACCTCAAACATGCAACATATATTTATAATAAATAACCAAAAGATAAAAGTCAAGAATGGGCCGTTGAATCGGGAAAATGCGCCATATGGCGCACGTCATTGAAGTCTCGAATTTATGAGTTCCTCTGCCTTTATAGCGTCGTCCACTGTTACAAAGTCGGCTTCGAGTATTTGATTGCCTTGACCGTATATTTTTACTGTGGCCGCACCTTTTGAAAGTATGGGTATCTTTGCCATCTTTGTGTTTACCTCGACCCCTGTAATGCGACTGTAAGGCATTGAATTCGTCTTATGGGTGCCTAACATACTCATTTCTATAGCCACTTTGTCATCGTAGACAACTAGAGAGCCTTTGGTACATCTTGTTTTAAGTAAAATGTTATTCATAAATTATGATTAGGACTTATCGTCATCATTATATCACAAATGAGACTCATCGTCTCTGGATACATAGTCTCTATTTCTACATGATTAAAGCATGTCAGATATACGTATCCAGTTCGGAAAACATCTTAGGCAACTAAGAGAAGCGAAAGGGTGGACGCAGGAAGAACTAGCAGATAAAGCTGGTATGCACTTCACCTATATAGGCCAGATAGAGCGAGGATTAAGAAATCCTTCACTCATCAACTTAGAGCGGTTGGCAAAAGCTCTGAAAATTGATGCTGGGAAACTGTTACCTTTCTAAGACTTTTTGTCTCCATTTATATATAATGAATTTATGCTACTTGCGTCGGAGATGTCTAGTAAATCGGTTCAACTTGGTTTTACGATGGTTTACGCCTATGTAAAGCTTTCAAATTCCGTTAATCTCCAAGATGTTAATGTGTTCCTTGAAGATTTTTTCTGCAAAATACTTAACAAAACTTATAGCGTTAACCTTGTAAATCTAAATACCTGCGACGATCAGAATTTTCCAGGTGTTGATTTAGGAGATGAAGACTCAAAACTAGCCATTCAAGTCACCTCTACCGATACAAGAGATAAAATTATCAAAACAATAGGTAGATTTGAAACGCATTGTCTGCACGATAAATTCCACCAACTAAGAGTGCTTATTATTGCAGTTCAGAGACCAAACTTTAAACCATTTAATACAAACGGAAAATATAATTTTGATAAAGACAAAGACATTCTAACCTTAAACGATCTGTATAAGGAGATTACAGGGAAAGGAGACTTTGTTGTTAATGAAATAAAGACGCTTATTAATGCCTCTCTTGAACCTGTGAATAAATTTTTGAAAGAGAACAATCAAACGGTCGAAGCGGTGATATTTAAGGACTTATTTCAAGCTTTATCTCAAACGCCTGTAGGTGCAAGTGAAAGCCAGTCCGCCGTAGAAGAAGATAATTCTGACTTAAACGTAAAAAAGCAACGATTCCAAGCCTACTGGGATTTTATTAAAGAAACATATCGAGAGATATTTGATTCTAGACGTGAGACAATGTATGAATTAATACAAAGCGGGTTTGCAGAAGAAGCGCAGATAAAAGTTAAGGAATATCTAAAACTTGAAAGTAGAAAAGCCTTACTCGCAACGAGTGGCGATCCAGTAAAAGCAGTGGAAAATCTTACAAAAAAAATGATAGAGGATTTTCAAATTAATTTTGTTTCAGAAACAGAGATACAATACTTTTTGTATTATCAACTGTATCAATGCTACGTTTTTCCGAATCCAAGCAACGTAAATAAAATATGAATATAAAATTGTTCGAAAAAAATAACTTAGTGAGAAACAGCTCGATCTATTTGGGTTATTTAATCCTAAAAAAAATATCTTCTAACAAACAACGGAAAGAAATGAGTATTTTTCAGATTACTAAAATGATGAAAGATTTAAATCCAACATGTAATGCAAAACAAGTTATATACGCTCTTATGTTCTTATGTGCGACTGATTTAATAGACTTTCAAAAGCCTTTTGTAAAACTTAAATATGCTTAAATTAATTAAACTCTATTCTGACGATGGTGCTTTTAAGGAAGTCAGTTTTAATGCTGGTATTAACCTTATTTGTGGTGAAAAATCAATAAATCCTGATGGAACAATATCTTCAAGAAAACAAAACGGGGTAGGAAAGAGTTTAGTGATCGAACTTATAAACTTTTGTTTATTAAAAGGTTCTTATTACAGCAGAGTCCCATCCGTAAATGATGAATATCTGCATAAAGATTCTTATGTAAACTTACATTTTCGATTTAACGATAAAGACTTTATTTTTTCTAGAAACAAGCGAGGCAAAATTCGTATTAAGGAGGATGGCGAAGATTTTATCGAATATTCATTTGATGATGCTAAAGAAATTCTTAATAAGATATTAGGTTTTACAAATACACCTATTTCTGCGAGAGACTATATATCCTTCATGATAAAAGAAGAAGATTACTCATATAAGAAATTTGCAGAATTTTACAAAGCCAATTATTCAGATTTGTTAAAGATACACTTTTATTTTTTTGACTTACCAGTTGAAGTCCTTGGTGGTATTAAAAAAGCATTTGAAGAATATTCTGTGGCGCAAGGTGCAATTAGAAAACTTAACCAAGAATTAAGCGCAAAAGACTTAGATATAAAAAAACTTAGAGCGATACAAAATCAGTTCGAAACGGAAGTAAAAAGCATTGAAGGGGAACTTTCATATTCTGAGGCAGTCGAAAACCTACAATCAAGCAATTCAGATATTAACAAAGAAGAACAAGAATTAAATAAACTAATCATGCAAAAGAAGCAACAAGAGCTTCAATTGCTAGAAGTTTCTGACTTAACTAGTTTTTTTGGCGAAGATTTTTATGTAGATGATGAAGATTTAAAATTGGTTTACAACAAGTATAAACAGGGCTTAGGAGATTTTATTAAAAAAGATTTGGAAGAGTTGAAACAGTTTAGAAATCAAGTTGTTGAGTTCAAGAACGAGTTATTGAAAGAGAAAAAAAGCGCTCTTGAAATTGAGTTAGTTGCTCTACAAAAACAAATTGACGAAAAACAGGATAGAATTTCTAAAAATTATAAAATAATGCTCGACACAACAAGTAATAACATGGTTAAGAACTTCCAATTATTTAAGGATAAATTTTCCCAACTAGAAGACCATACATCAAATATTAAGATGTTTGATCGTCAAGAAAAAATCAAGGAAGAATCAAAAACAGTGTTTACCGAATTGGTAGCTAAAATCAGTAAGCGTAAAGCTGAAATACAAAAGATTGAAGAGTCGTTTAAAAAAACATTTACAGGTATCCATCAAGCAATTATGGGTAGTAGTGAGTGTGATTTTAGTTTTAATGCAAAAAATATTTTTAAAGCGAAAAGCTATTTTCAATTCAACATATATATCCAGGGTCAAGGAAGCAAGGGAGTTAATCAAATGCAGTCTGTTATTTACGATCTTTCGATTCTCGAAAACGAATACACTACAAAAAATAATCTTGGGTGTATTATCCACGACAATTTAATATTTGGAAGTGTAGACAAAGATAGTTCGATTAAAACATTAAATTACCTTAATGGATTAAACCCAGCTACGTTTCAATATATTGCTACAGTTAATAAAGATGACTTTAATTATGAAGAGTTAAAAGAAGAGTTTTCCTTCGATCCTTCTAAAAATGTCGTAATAGAGCTTACCAGACAAGACCCGCTATTCCCCAATTGGAAAAGCTGAAAGATTAATTTCATTATCACCCTCCAATAGCTTTTACCCAACCTTCTTTACCCTCTGTAAATTCGCGCGCGTCTGGACTCACACACTTTCTAATTCCCGTTCTTTGATGATACTGTTCGGACGATAACTGCCCGCCATCGCGTCCGATTGCTTTAATACAATCTTCGTATGTTTTTACCCATTCGTATTTTTCTGCAATAGTAGGGGCAAGATTCCCGCCTGGCAATAATTCTGGGTCAAAAATACTTTCAGGGCAACCATGACTACAATCTGAAAAAGTTCCCTTATTTAGCAATACTTGGGCTAGTTGCCAAGCGTCCATGGTCTGGGAAATTTTGTAAATTGCCTGGGTATCAACCGTGTTATTGTTTATCTTTAGTGCGCCTTCTAGGCCTGTGGTAGGGTCTTTAGAGTGTTCTAGGGCGTATTTGAAGGCTTTCTCGTCTCGTATAAATCCGTAGTAATACAGATTGCCAATAACAGCCGTTAAGGATGTATCTTTCCCAATGCGAAATTGCACCAATGGAGCATCTTTTCTTGGCGCTGTAAATTTTTCCTGCCAACTCTTGTAAGCAATAAAGGAAAAGGCCGCAACCAGTATTACAACAATAAAAATTGTAATAAGTGTGTTTTTTCTCGATGTTTTTTTCTTCATATAAGCTATGTCTATTATAGAACTTTTAAACAATCCTTTTACTCTGTGCGGCTTCTTGTTCTTTCTTTTTAACGTAATCGTAGTGTTTATTCATAATCATCTCTAATAGTTCTGCTTCTTCTTCGTTTCTCGGTGCACCAAGTTTCGGTATTTCCTGTTCTTCCACAACACCGATTTTATCTACTTTTTCAAGCCACCACATGGCCGCGTTTACGTTTGATGGAACCTCTCTCAGCTCTATGTATGTAGGTTGTTTAGTAACTGGATGGATTAACTTGTAGTAACTAGGCTTTCTACCCATTATTGCTTGCGCCACTGCCATTCTTGACCGCAAGGAGACGTTGCTCTTTGCCAGGCTAGACACAGCGCGAAATGTTTCCGATTCAGTCATATATTTTCGCCGTCTTTTCTCTGGTAAGCCAGCACTTTCAGCCGAGGATACATACTCGCCAGTCATGGAGAGGAAAAAGAGATAATTATGTAACGTTTCGCGCGGTAGCTCTCGTTTTCTACCCGTATCGTTCTTTATTGTTCCGTCAGAGTTAGTTCGAAGCTCTTTAATGATGGTTTTATAGAGCTTATCGGTTACTTGGTCTTTTGTGAAATCATTTTCGTAGTTGGTAATCATATTTAAGCTGGTAAAAACAAATAAGTAGGTTGGGTTTCAGAGAGGAAGTATGTTCTCTCGCTTTCTATAAGGTGGAGCCAGTTCGGCGTTACTCGACAATTTGTGTCTAGTAATGCCTTAAAAAGTGGTGATGGTTCTGCCTCCACAATGTTTCTGCCCTGTATTGTAAACTTCTCAAAGAATAACTTCAGATACAACCTTTTGGCGTCGAAATTTGAATGAGTATAGGTGTAGTAGATATTTGAAGCCAAACTCATGACATTTTCGACTAGGTTGTAATCAATAAGATTATTTGCCTCAATATCCGACATTCTGTCCTCTAGTGCCTTTATCTGGATATTAAAGTCAGCGTCTTTATCTTGGAAAGTATTGTTATCAATTGTTTGGTTCAGTAACACCTCCAGGAGCTTGGCCTTCTTGTTCTTTAACTGAAGAATAGCATTCTCCAAAGCCACCTTTTGGCTATCTGCATTACCTTTGGTTTGACTAACCAATTCCTGAGCCTTTGACATAACCCGATTCACAAACCGCTTTGGGAGTTGAATTTTATGAAATTCCTCTGCCACCTTATCATGTAAATCGTTCAATTCTACAAACGGCTCTCGGCAATGTTTGCGGGTATTGCAATGATAGTAAGCGTGTCGCTTCTTGTGTTGAAACTCAGCATACATCCGTGAGCCACAAGTTCCGCAAAAGACCATGCCGTTATATAGCCAGCGATAGCGTCTTTTTCGACAGGCAAACCTGTTGTGAACTTCAAGCATTCTTTGGCATGTATTAAATATTGCTCTGGTAGTAAGTGGTTGGTGTTGTCCGTTGGGATTTATCATTTCTCGATAGTGCAACTCTCCGATATAAAAAGGATTTCTCAGCATAGAATGAATTACACTTCGATAGACCTTACCTCCATTCTTTGAACGGAAACCTTCGAGATACATCGAATCAGCTAACTTATCCAAAGTGTATTGGCCAGTAGAATACAAATTAAATAGTTCGGTGACAAATTGAGCCTTCTCCTCATCCACAATCACAATACGGTTTGGTTTGTCTTCAGTACCGATGTTGTAGTTCTTGTAGCCAAGCGGTGCCCATCCTGGCCAATTCCCATCCCAAAACTTTTTCTCTAGACTTTTCCTAACTTTTCTTCCCAGAAGACGACTATAGAATGCATTTATTGCAGCAAGCAAGGTTTCAAACAATTGTCCCTCTGGTGAGTCGTCAATCATCGGCTGATTGACAGCAACTAACCTTGTCCCAAACTTTTTAAGTGCAGCCTTGATTATGAAATGGTCTTTTTCTTCACGAGCCAGCCTGTCCGTATCAATGACCAACATTGTGTCAATATGTTCTTCCTGGCATCGTATCAACAAGTCCTCAAGTGCTTGTCTTCCTACAGTCTTAGTCCCAGATTTACCACCATCTGTAAAGATGCCAACTACTTTATGTTGATTCTCCAATGCCCATTTTTCGCAAAGCTCACGTTGGACATCAAGCGAGAAACCACTTACCTGGCCTGGGTCAGATACTCTGCAATAAATAACAGCTGTCTTGGTAAACTCAGCAGGTACAGTTGAATTGTTGGTACTCATATAACTCCTTTCTTGCCTTTGAATTAAGAGGCTCAAACTGATAATAAGACTCAAGACTCTTACTCAAGCTAAAACTTATGCTTTCGTAACCATCTATCACGGTGAACAGTCGGTAGGTTACTAGTGATACCTCAGGAATGAACTTGAAACCAAGTTGAGAGAGCATCAACTCGGCAAGTTTCGCTGCCAATAAATCGAGCTTATCTTCTATGTCATCCATAAAGACCTCCTTATAAACGCAAAAAAGTGGAGGCCAAAAATGGCACATCCACTTATTTCTTTTTCGTTTTATTTCGAGAGAGAATATTATTCTCTTGTAAAAAAGTTTACAACAGTTATTCATATAAAGTCAATAGGTTATAAGACCTATAACTACCTTCATTCTCCTAAATTTTACAAAGAATACAATCTGTCATTTTCGATACGATTCATTGTCTTGTTGGTTTGAAATATCTACAAAAAACAGGTGCAGCAAAATAGTGTTCAAATACATTCATAGTGCCTTAATAACGGGCTAAATAACTAGTTAAGAAGTGCCCCCCACCTATGTTTCAAAAGATAAACCAACAAATAATGTGAGGTTGATTCATGGAGGGTCTTAGTTGTGTCTAGCATATCCTATTTACTATTAACAATAGTTCTAATAAAATCCTATAAATGATAGAATTTAGTTGAATATAATAATTGATTATTCAATTCAGTCGATATCGACGAAAAGGATATAATGGCAAAAATTACTTTAATAAACACTCAAAATTATGCCCGTAAGAAAAAGTTATCTCGAACTACTGTATGGAGGAGAGCTTGCAATGGAGAGATTGATTATTACCTCTTACCAGGGAGTAAAAAACGCTGGTTTATTGAAAAAGAGCCAAGCATTTTCAGAGTAGAGCAAAAAATGCTTAATGAAATTCTTAATGTTGAATTGGTTTAGAGTCTTGCTCTTAACCCTCATATTCCCCCCGACAACCCCCCTAAAAATTTGAATTTTCTCAAAATATTTAACACTCCAGCCTTGGGAGTGTTTCACAAGCCCTATGCTAATTCTAGAGACCATAGAGAGGTTAGTACCCCCGTGCGAGAAGGTATTATTCTATGAGTAGTGTTTTCCGTTGTCTCTCGGACTACTTGCACCTTTCCCTATGGTCTAGAGTTTCCTCTAGAGGGAGACGACTTGGTAAGGACGAGTAGCTGTCTCCATTTTGTACTTAAGCTCCAATTCCGTCGACCCCTCGGATGCTGCCGAAGACATCAGGCCTAAGCTCTTATGCTTATCTGTGAGGCGACATCATAAGATTCAAACCCCCTGTCGCTACTTTTTTCCAACAAAAAAGACGGCCTACTTGAATTGCAGGCCGCCTTTTGTCTTGGAAGAAATCTTGAGTATTTTTTACCGAATTTACGGTTGTAAGTTAGTTCATCTTTTTTATTGCTGACGAGCGATAGTCGATACTTACCATATTTGTCTTTGTTTCTAATACCGCAGGAAATATGAGACAGAGGGGCTTCTTTAGAGGGGATTATCCATATCTCTCTAGGAATCACCCTACTTATCTTGTCTACATACCAAGCACAAATGTATAAGTCGCAACGGTGAACCTTTTCTTTTAGAGTGAAACAAGGCCTTTTCCAATGACTCGACTTTACATTGACCTTTTTAGTATCGAGAAAACCGTCAATTGGACTTTTATCTCCATCGTCTTGTAGGGAATCCTTAAATCTATTTACAAAGTATGGGTGTCCTTCGACGTATAACTCGGCCAAACGACCCTTGCCAGTATTGCCACCGATTGTATGGAGAAGAGGAGGAATTGCCTTGATTCCAAATTTGCGAAGCCAACCAACAACGTGTGTTTGACTGCATCCGAAAACACGAGCAACCGCCCGTGTACTGCCATATTTTTGATAAGCCTTTTCAAGTTCTTGTTTAGTTTTAGGTAGATACATTAAAACCTCCTTAGTTAAGCTAGAAAATCTAACTTGACCTTGGAGGCTTTCCCTTGAGGGCTTCCGTTACCTAAAACTTAGTTTTGACCACAAAAAAAGGGAGTAGTCAAAACTTCTACTCCCGTAAAGGGTACTTAAACTCAAACTTTTACTCGGCTTCTTTCAAAGCTAAATTCAGCTTAACAAAACTAACTTATTGAGTCAACAATATTATTAGATATCAAACCACATCAATATTTTGTCTTGGATGTTCTTAGACACTTTCATAACCACAAGCAATTAAGTATAATTAAACTCAATTCAGGCAATGAAAATATGGAAGAACTTCTGACTCTAAAACAAACTGCACAAATACTCAAGGTAAATGAGCAAACTCTCCGTCGATGGGACAAAGAAGGCCGATTAAAGGCTGTAAGAATTGGTTCCAGACGTGGTGTTGGAGACCGTCGTTATCGCATGGAAGATATTAGAAAAATCGTATTCAATCATGGACATTAAACAACAACTCCAATTATTGCAAGAGGACGATTTAAGAATAAAAATTATTATTCCTCTTATGAAAGCTTTCGGTGCAACTTGTATAAGGGACTGGCATGGTACTAATGAAAGAGGGAAAGACGTTCTTTATAAAAAAGAAAATGACTTTGGAGAATTGGTTCATAAAGGTATTTTGCTTAAAGCTAAAACAATCAGTAAGGAAGTATTTTCATCGGAGGTTAGAATTCAAATTGAAGAAGCTGTGGGAGTACCAATAACAGACCCAGAGTATTTAACTGACAAAATTAAATTAAAGGGTTTAATAATTATGACAAGTTTTGACATCACGTCAGGGGCGATTAGTATAGTTGAAGAATTTGCCGGGAAAACAACCCCAGTAGTAGAAATTGTAGATGGAGATAGATTATGCGGTTTAATTAACAAACTAATCGACAGTTTTAACAGAAATGAAAGTAACAAAACAACACCTAATTTTTATGAATTTAACTGTGAAACATTTTTAGATTTCTGTGATAGATACCATGCAATGAGTAACACTAAGAAGGTGGAAGTGGTAAGCCCAGGAGAACAGTCAATTATTTCAGTTGAAAATGAAGAAGTATCAGTATGAATAAACAAACCCAATTAAAGGAAATAAATAGAATTATTAAAAGTCAGGACTTCAGTGGAAATAGAGACTTTATTACTAAAGCTCTAGCGAATGATGAATTAGGATGGTATTTTGTTCATAAACTTCCAGAAAAGGTTGATAAATTTGAGGAGTTAAATTTTCTTTGGGAAATCTTATTTAAAGAAAATAGACCATTTCGACTTTATAAAGTATTTCGAGCAAATATCACTGATAGTTCCTATGAGTACATTCTTGGGTTTTTGCAGACTCATTACGACGAGTTGGATAAAGAAATGCGAGATGATTTGTTTCAGCATGAGTCAATTGAAATCGTTCAAGAAATACTCGGAAAGTATCCCGGCTCAATCGGCCTGGTTTTAGACTTCGTCAAACATATATTGGTTCTTAGAGAGGATTCGTATAGGAATCTTGACACGAAGAGAGATTTTGAAAGAGAAAGAAAAGCTATTTTAAGCTTACTAAGAGATATATTTGCAATCTATCTCAAAAGGGATGAGAAGAAGAAAATTGAAGAAGTTCTCGTCTTACTCGATAAGCATCTTGACCTGGTGAGTGATGATGGGAAATACTCACATTTTGCGGCTCCAGAGGCATTTCAAATATTGAAGGAATACATAGATAGCGATTTTGAGAGTAATTTTCGTAAGGTTGTTGGGTTGCTTATCAATCAATACAAGAAGCACAGATGGTACAAAGACAATTGGAACGGTTGGGAGTTGATGGGTAGCGGCATATCCCAATCTGGTAGTGATTATTCTATTGAAGATAGACACTTCGTCACAATGTCTTTAGCTCCCTCTCTGGAACGTTATTATCAGGAAAATCATAGTAAGGCGTGGGAGTTTATTATAGAAAAATGTATTACTAGAAAAGGAGAGAATGTTGATAGTGCGCACCCAGATTTCTTAAATAGGGCTTCGTTATCTCTTTTATTAAGAGAATACAAAGAGGGAGAACACGCTGAAGAAGCTCAGGAAATTCTTAAAGACTTTATTCGTATGAGAAATGGTATTCCGCATAAAACTGAAATTATTTTTCTGGCTATCTACAACAACGCCCTTAAGTTAAGTGATGATAAAAGATGGTCTTTAGTAAAGGCTCAATTAGAATGC
This sequence comes from Pedobacter sp., assembly GCA_041671205.1. Lineage (GTDB taxonomy): Bacteria > Bacteroidota > Bacteroidia > Sphingobacteriales > Sphingobacteriaceae > Daejeonella. Next base: position 10,198 of record JBAZCD010000001.1, on the reverse strand, counting down.
AAACCTTACAAGGGATTACCGGCGAACGTCTTTGTTGAAAGAATTGCATCCGATTTAGCCCAAAAAGGTAATAAGGAGGCAGTGAAGATAGTATCTTCTTGGCCAAAAAATAGGGAGTACAGAAAAAGGCAAGATGTTGCAGGTTTCATGGTAACGGAAAATACCTGGAAGCTTCTCGACAACGAGGAAACTTTCGAAGATGGATTATCTAGTTTCAAAGAATATGTTTCCAGCGAAGAATTTAAAAAGAAACTTGATACTTTTGAGGCTTGGGATGTAGCAAAAGGTCTAACAAAGATATTGGAGAAAAGAACCAGTGTTGGATTACAGATTTTAAATGACATCTGGAGTTTGCCTCGCTTGACTGATAATCAACAAATAGTTGTTTGTGATAGCGTTAACAGCCTTCCTGAAGAAAATGAGGAGCTATTAGTTATAGTATTCAATGAATTTTTAAAGTCGAAATTAAAGGACTTAACTATACAAGAAGTTGAAAAGAAAGTTACATTTAACCAAGCAAGGGAATCATTAATAAAATTTGCAGAAAAGTTAGCGAAAAAAAAGAGATTTGAAGAAGCGCTGTGGATGGTCGAAAAATTCATTGACGACAGTGACCCTTCTAAAAAAGGAGCTAATGACAAGGAGGATGCCAAAGGAGAGTTTAACAGGCATCTACATGTACTTAATGGAGAAGATGATATGAGTATCGATACCATAAGAGGTTGGTGTGCTTGGGTTCTGCATCAATTTACAGTTATAGGTGGACAACAGTATTTGGATACAGTTATTGATTTGGTAGAAAAATTAACCAAGGATGGCAATTATTACGTTAGACTTCAGGCTTGTGTTCCCCTAATAGGACTTGCTCGAACAAGGCATTCTGTATTACCAGAATCCAAACAACGTTTTATGACATTTGAGCAATCCGAGAGAATTGAACAGATTGCCTTCTCTATGCTAGATAATCAAGAAAATCAAAAACTATACGCCGTAATGAAAAATTTGGCTAGGGTGTTTACATATATGAGGAGCTTATTAGACGAGCAGGCAATGCATGTTCTTAAAACTTATAACCAACTACAGTTTCCAAACAGGGAGGATAAAGGCAAAGAGAAAGATATATTATCCGATGTAATAAGTGAGGTTTCTCCTCTTTTTGTCTTTTATGCTGAGTTCAGAAAAGAAGCGTTTAAGGGTGTCGAATATAAAGCTTTGTATGGTGAAAATTTTTGGATACAGCTTAATAAATTTAATGCAAAACCTTTTAAAGAATTACTTAATAACATGCTTTTAAACGGCTCAGACTCAATTAGAGCAGGTTTTGCATGGCAATTTTGGAGATTGCCGCAAGAGGGTGGAATAAACTATGAAACGGGTTTTGCTATTTCTTATAGCTATATGCTAGTTCTAGCTAAAAAGTATTCTCATGATGTTTTTGAAGATACATATCATTTCATTGAAGATAATGTTGAGAAGAAGCCCAAGGAGTGTTTAACACTATGGAAAAAATGTTTGAGAAAAGAAAAACCATATTTTAAGAAGAATTTTAACAACGATACTTGGCAAGAAATGAGCTGGTGGCCGTTTTTCTATAATGGTAAAATTCTTAGATTAGTAGCAGAAAAAGAAGGCGATAAGGAGTTTCTTAAATGGTTGGAATTTCTAGTTGATTATCCTAAGCGAGCTTTAATAGCAAATGACTTAGATGTAGCCGTAGAACACCTTAAAACCCTTCCACAAAGCGATATGAACGTCGAAAGGATATTTGGGAAGCTAATATCAAGAAACGCCAAGTATTTTGATGATATGGAATTATGGAAAAAACATTAAGTTTTATCGCTGGTGTGGTTTCGACTCAATTCCATGTCATAAATGATAATGTCCTCAAGGTGGTTCATGAGATTATAATAATAAGAGTAAAAAATATATGATACAGCAGTCAAAAAGCAAAGTTATAAATTTAGTTATTATGCTTACTACTTTTGTGGCTGGTGCAAGTATTTTTTTACCAACACATATTTTTGCTCTATCGCCAGAAAAAGCAAAAGAGGCTCAGGATTATGCCAACAGAATAGGGGAAGAAGCCATAAGGAAAGCTCGTGCATCAGGAACATACGATTATGATGTTGTGGGTATTGTTAGGACGGTTATTATTACTATTTTAATGATGATTGTGTTTGCAATAATGGATAGGTGGCTCAGTAGACACCGTATACTAAGAATATTTCCAGTACGAATATTGTTTTACCTGTTTTATGTCGTTTTATGGCTAACAGCAATCTTTTCTTTCAACTTCTTTATCCGTTGATAGTAAAATGCTTATGAACAATGAGGAAAATATATACGAGATTGGTAGAACTCCCTATTTTAAACTTCTTGATGGAAATCGTCTAAAAGCATTGTTTACTGCTGCCAAGGAAGATAGAAAAAGATATGTTGAAGAACAAAGGCAAAAATATTTTACGGATAAACCAATGCCAAGTGACCTGGCTGCTATTATGTCTCGTCTGCCTGACATGGTTAGTGTTGCAATAAATCCATATCAGTCCGAACAAACTGCAAGGAATACACTAAAAACAATCGTGGAAAGGATGAAAAAAGAGAAGAAAGCCCGTCCATGGAGCGTTGAGCTTTATCAAAATGTTGAATGTTCTATCAGAGGACTTCTCAATGCTCCTTATTTCATCTTTTTGGGAATGGCGGCAGAAAATGCCTTTGATACGTTTAAAGAAATTACCGAGGGTTTACGGTCTGACTGCCCACATACAGGAAGTGCCTGGGAAAACTGGAGCGAGAATCAGGGGGATGATTGGAGAGGTGACCGTTTTGCCAAACTTCTCGAACGCTGGGTTTTTCTCGATGATAACGATGTTAAAACATTTGGCGTTTAAAATTGGCTACTCGCCGAATTAGTAAAATTTTCCTGTTTTTAGTAGAATAAAAGAGTGAAAACATTGAAAAAAATACTAAAATTAACTTTCTCTTTTGTACTCTTATTAACTTTATTTGCAAATATTGAAGCTTTATCAAAAGACAAAATAGAAGCAAAAGCGGCTAGTTTAAATGAAAACAACAACTATTTAGCCCAAACAAGACAGCGCAGAGAACTATCACCAGAGCAGAAGGCTGATGTTAAAAAACGCGCTGATGAACAGCAAAGTCAAATAAGTGTACAACTAGCCGAAGATAGCAAAGCCCGAGAAAAAAGACTTATTGTTGCGGTAGCTATAGGCGCATTAATTGTCCCCTTGCTTTCAATTTTTATATTTACCCCATTACTTGTAAAAAGCCCTTGGTATATAAAACCAATTGTTGTTATTGTGCTGATAGGTATCATGGTTTTATTATCTTTTATATTAATCCCTTCAATCTTATAGGTAGTTTTGACTAAAGAATATTTTTATTCTTCCTCCTTCAAATAAGGATATTAAAATATCTATTAAGTTGAGTTTGACACGAGTAATGCATCTATCAGAGTCTTCCAACATCTTTTTGAGGGTTTGGCCTTACCAGTTTCGATATAAGAAATGTATTCCCGAGTATACCCGCTCAAGTTAGCAAGTTGCTGCTGGCTGATGTACTTTTTGCCCCTTGTTCTTAGAGCGTACAGTTCGTTTGGCTTCATAGTTGATTACCTCCATGTTTGAATCGTCACTAACGACTTTATTTTCCTCTACATCTTTTATCATCTCTAACTGATTCTTTACTTGAGACATAACCTCTTTATCTAGGAGCACAGCAGGAACATCTGCTGGTCTGGGGAGCTAATTAAAAAAGACGGTTCTTGCCGTCTTTTTTAATTATTTATCCGAGGATGAGAAGCGACGGTACGAAGTACCTAGTCCCCTTGTGGGAAATCCTCGCGGGGGAGCCTGTTGGTGCTTAATATACCAAATTAAAGGATTTTAATATTTTTAATATAATGAGACAAAATTGGACTTGTCCGTTTTGCAAACATCCATCAACGATTGGGGATCATGATATTGACGATGTTAGGGGTGAGAATTACGTGCGAAGTGTTGATGGGTATAAATCTGTTATGGGTAGGTTTATCGTGTGCCCGAACCCAGCTTGTAAAAAAATTACATTTACATTGGGGTTACTTGAGGTGAGGCTTAGCGAATCAGGTAGAAGAATTCAAACGGAAAACATAACACATTTTTGGCATCTTATTCCTGATTCGGAAGCGAAAATTTACCCCAAGGATATTGTGCCCAGTGCAATAATTGAGGACTATGAAGAATCATGCAAAATTAAAGAAGATAGCCCCAAAGCCTCAGCTACCCTCTCACGAAGAGCCCTTCAAGGAATGATTAGGGATTTTTGGGGAGTAAAAAAGCCGCAAGATTATAAAGGATTATGGACCCTAAAGAATGAGATTGAAGCAATAAAAGATTTAGTTGATCCTGATGTTTGGGCAGCAATTGATGCTGTTCGCGAGGTAGGAAACATTGGTGCGCATATGGAATTAGATGTGAATGTAATTATTGATGTTGAGCCGGAAGAGGCAACAAAATTAATCGGGTTGATAGAATTACTAATTGAGGAATGGTATATAAATCGATACGAGAGAAAGCAGCGTCTTACTGAGATTAAAAAAATTGCCGACGATAAAAAGGTTTTAAAAGTCGCTATTAAGTAAGGAACTAGACCGCGCCAATCGTCATTTTCTGGCTTCAATCCAGACTCTTCGATCCTTTAAACAGCCACCCCTACAGTTAAAAATTAAAACGGACACTGCCGTTGTTGGCCAAAACCAGCTAGTTCAAGTCAATGAAACCAATAAAGCCAAATGATTTAGGAGATTCTAGAGTTGTAGAGTGGAGTCGGAAAATTAATATCAATGATTTTGTCCGTCAAGCTATAAAACAACTCAAACAGAAACTAATAGAGTCTCAAATAGAAGTTTGTGGCCAACCGATTAAACTAACTACCTCCAAGACAAGGTACGGAGAAAGATATTGGTTTGTATGTACCGAATGTTCCAAGCGAGTAGGAATTCTCTTTGAGATCCACAATCATATAGGTTGTAGAAGATGTTGTGGTCTTAAATACCAGAAACAGAGATATGAGGGATTGATGTAATAAAAACTACCAAAGGTATATAATTTGAACAACAGGAGATTAAATGAAGATGAAAAGTATTATCGTTGGTTATGGAATATTACTTTTGTTAGCTATCCCTACTTTTTGGCCTTATAGTTTTTATCTACTCTTAAGGTTGGTAATTTTTATCGTTTTGCTTTATATTGCCATATTCCATAAACCTATGGTGCATGGCTTGGTATTGGTTTTTGCGGCTATAGGAATGTTATTTGACCCCCTAGCCCCAGTTTTTTTAATAAAACAAAGTTTGGTTTCTATTCACTTAATAAGCTCAATATTAATTTTTATTGCAGTATCTCCATTAAAGATAAATGTCAAAGCTTAATTTAAAAGCAGTCTTTTCAGCGCCACTTGTTATTTTTTCCCCACTTAGGAAACTAAAAATAGATGGGTTTTTGAGTGGTTTGCTAATTGGGGCCATATTCAGCTTACTTGTAAACATGGTTACAGTTCAAGTTCAGGAATTAATACAGAAGCAAAGAATTCTCGAGGCCATCGAAAATGAAATAATGTTAAATATGCTACACGCAAATAACATTAGTAAGTTTAATAGCGAGCACATTGTTAAAAAAGATAAACCCAACGTTTTCCACAACTTCTATTTATATACAAATGATTTATGGACACAGTCAACAGAACCTCTGCAATACGTTGCCCAGCTAAACCAAGAAGTACAGATAAAAGTCCATAGTTACTATACATCTAGTATTAGATATGCAAACAGCATGATTTCAAAATATGAAAAAATTGCAGAACAAAAACTAGCTAACTGTTATGAAACATCAAATTTAAGTAATGAAGATTTGAATACATGCGACACGTGGTATTGGAATGTTTTAGATTGGGAGGCTGATACGGCAGAATCTTTTTCCAGAGAAAGTATGGAGGTGCTTACGGTTTTTCATCCAACACAAGATAGACTAAAAAATCCAATTCTTAGATTATTTATGGGCAATAAGTCAGTCAGAATTTTATCAGGGAAATAGATAACAAATATCATTTATATTAAAAATTAAAATCGAACTATATGGCAAATAAAGGTGGAATTATCACAGGAGTAATTACACTAGTTATTGGCGGTACAGTTTTCAGCCTTAGCAAAGCAGACATTGCCAAGAACTTTTCAAAGGACACAGGTATGTCGCAACAACAAGCTGAACAGTATGTAGAAAATATTAACAAAGACGATTTAGTTTCATATGATAAATTAGGCTCAGACATGTCTTCTGATGGTCAAGACATTCTCGATCTATCAAGCAAACTAGATTGTGAAAACTATACATATGATTGGGAAATAGTATCATTGTCGTGCAAAGAAGGAAGATCACAGCTAGTTAAACTTGGAAACGACGAAATTTCGTTGGGGAAAGCATACATTGCCCTAGCCTCCGATTCCGCATCAGAAAACGACATGTCTTTGGCTATTAATCTAATTGATAAAGTTAATTCGGATTTAGACCTGGAAATTATTGACCAACTTTTAGACCGTTCAGCAATTGACGAAACAAAAAAAACTAATTCATATAATAAAGCCCTTCTCCAAACTGCGCTGGATAGCCAATAGTTCCTTTAATTTGAATATTGTGATATGGATTCCAAAAACAAATGGACTTGTCATGCCGAAGACGACGATTCGATTTGGGAAATTGAATTATCTAAGATTGAAAAAGTCAGAAAATCAAGATGAAAATATTTATCGCATTTATTTTACTTTTTGTAATATTCTTAAGTTTTCCTGTTTATGGAATTGAAGCCCGTTCCGGTTGTTGCTCCCACCATAAGGGGGTGTGTGGTTGTAGCTGTTGTGACGGAACCGGATTATCGGCGACTTGTCTACCTTATTACCCTGAATGTGCTCAAAGACCAGTTAAAAAGGAAATAGCTATACCGCCCAGGAAAATAACAAACCCTATAGTTCATCAAGACAACAATCCTCCCTCAAGTACCCCTTTCTTTGTCAGAAACACACCTACCCCTACAGACGGGATTGCCTCAAACAAAAACGCGGAGGATAGTGGAGCCTCCCCCCTCATTCTTCCCATAATGGCCTATGGAGGATATTGGTTATATAAAAGCATTAAAAATGCGAATGCTTAAATTTATCATCTATATTATTCTTTTTTGTTGGGTGGCAAACAGAATTTATAGCAACTATATAAATGGTGAGAAAAAGCCTTTTTGGAAAGGGACAGACACAATACAAGTTTGTAAAGTTCCGTATTATTCCAATGATGATTGCTATAAACTAAATGTGAAATTGGTAGATAATAAAAATACGCAAATCTTCTTTGATAACGGAGGATATATCTTTACTAGGAATCTAACGTGCTATTTCGCCTCAGAGTATTTAAATACTCCTAGATATGTTTTTTGTCGAAGTTGGGACAATAATGGTCAACAATGGGATTTTATGCCAATTTGGGCCTATTACCCTAGTACAAAGGACATAGAAAAATCTATAGAGAATCTATAGGAAAATATAATTTCTGAATTAAAAGTTTAAAAAGAAAATATGAAAGATGAAAATGTTCAAACCATTCTTGTCCGTATAGAAAAACGATTAAAACGAATTGAGAATTTTCTTGTATGTAATTTTACTGAATATCGGGAAGATGACGAAATCCTAGAAGATGTCAAAAAATATGCCAAAGAAGGTAATGAAATATCTGCCTCACTAATTCAGCGAAGATTCAAAGTCGGTTACGCTAGGGGAGCCCGAATATTAAATCAATTAAAAAAGGAAAAATAAGTCTTATGTTTTGTGCGTTTTGCGGTAAGAAAGTATCAAGTACTAGCATTTATTGTAAATATTGTGGCGGAAAAATAGGCGAAAATACAGCTATAAAGTACAGAATTTCAATATCTAATCTATTCAGACCAAGAATCATGCAAATACTGGTGATCATACTTGTCTTAATAGCCATAGCTTCGGGTGTTACCCTGGCCTATTCAAAAAAACACGAACAATACGGGGACAAGGAATACAAGAACAACAAATATACCTCCGCGCTTGAAGAATATCTAACGGCCAAGAAATTCTGGCTTCCAGAAAGAATTCATAAAAGTTTTAAAAATAGCGATTTAGAATCAAAAATAAACAAAGCCCAAGTAATGATAAGGTCGGATAATCACTATGAACTAGGCATGGACGCATACCATAACAAAAACTATTCCGAAGCACTCCAACAGTTATCTCTACTAGCTTCAAACGATGCTCGAATTCAAGAAGTGCAAGCTACCATCCAAGATATCAAAATTATAATGCAGCCAACTCCGACTGCGAAACCATCACCAGCTATATATATTAAAAGAATAAAAATCGGACCCACCGCTGCTTCTGTCCCTCAGGAAAATATGGAAGAAATCGAGAAGTTACAGGCTAAAGTAGAGGAGATTGATCAAAATATTAAAAGACAAGAGTTATATGCCAAAATATACAATGACTGTATTAATGAAAGAAAGTCACATTTGAGTAATTTTAATATCACTGAAGATCAAAGAGTCGCAATAATGGCAAATTATTCAAAGGAATGTACTACAAAGGCCGAGGCAGAAGTATACAAATAACCTTAAGTCAGTCATATGTCTCGCCACTGGTAAATTAATAGACTCCCATCCGCCATTTCATACTTTAAAGCGATACTGTTTGATATAATAAATATATATGACAAGAGAATTTTTCCCTCGTTTGCCCGAAGGTGAACAAGTATCAGGCAATCATAGGTTTAACTTAACCCAATATCCAGGCAATATATTTCTCTTAGAAACAACTGGCCATCATGAAGACCCTTTTACAGGTAAAAGGACTTCTAACATGTGTGGGGAAGATATCGCTTCTGGACTGTCATTTATTTGTAACCTAGACTTGGAGATTCGGAGTGTAATTGCCCTGTCTATGCCTGGTGAACAGGTTGAATCAATAGTTGTAATTGCCCAAAGACCAATTATCCAAGAATAATAATTGATTGGTTAATAGATAGCGATTAATCCATTCCCTGATACGTGTTGTCTCCACCCGGGGGAGCCAAGCAAAAAAGACGGTAAGTACCGGCTTTAAGATATTATTTTTCAAATAAAAAGAATAATTGATATTTTTCAAAAACCAAATAGAATATTTAAACCAATTGTTTTATATGTATTTGTATTAAAAAAATAACTATGATTTATTTAGTAAGACACGGACAAACTGATTGGAATCTAGAAGGAAGAAATCAAGGACAAACTGATATTGAACTTAACGAAACAGGAATACAGCAAGCCAAAGATATCGTTATACAATTATCAGGAATTAAATTTGATGCTGTTTTTTCAAGTCCATTAAAACGCGCCTTAAAAACTTGCCAAATAATTTATCCAGGCAAAATTATTATTGAAGAACGTCTAAAAGAAAGATGTAATGGTGAATTAGAAGGTAAAATTAATCCAAAAGGAATAGTCGACTTCAATGATCCAAACGAAACACGATATGGTATTGAGCCACTTCCCTTTTTTAAAGACCGTTTGAAACAATTTTGGGATTTTATCCTAAATGATTATCAAAACAAAAATGTACTTGTTGTTACCCATGCGGGAGTGGGAATTTGGACACAAGTTTATTTTAACGGTGAACCTGAAAATGGTAATTACCAACAATATAAAATAAGTAGTGGCACCATTCTGCAATTCAAGAACGACTGACGTACTTGGATGGAAAAGAAGTCATAAACCCAGTAACTTCACCAAGTGGATGAGGAGCCAGACGCCGAAGGCGGCAGTCCAGTGAAGGAATGAGTCGGAAATCCTCGCGGGGGAGCAAAAATGGAACATAACCTAAGGATACGAGATATATACCAGCCTTAACTAACAACCCAAGACCGAGTATCTAAACGTTATTGTTGTTATCAATCTTAAATTCAGTTTTAAATAACTTGCTTTATAGATTTACACAATACATTTACGTATCGTATCCTAATAACATTTTACTTTTTTAGAGTGATTCAGAACAAATACAGATGCTTATGGAATGCAAATGATATTTTTTAATCTTGGGTATAAAATCATATCCTGTATTCTGTCTCTGCCTAAAACCCACGCGATAAACCTCTCAATCCCG